>NZ_CAUQWY010000101.1:0-2571 GCF_963521865.1 uncultured Streptococcus sp. | reverse complement strand
TGTATCAACTACTTTGCCTTCAACTTCAATCACATCGTCTTTTGCCACGCAAAAGCACCTCCATAAATTTCGATTCGATGCCTCTAGACACAGAGACAACAATTATAAGTCAGACTATTTCAGTATAACATTTGTAGCGGATTTTTGCAAGTGTGAAAAACGCTTTATTTCAAATTTGTCAATACTTTTTCGATATCTGAGAAGACATCATTGATATCTTGATTACCTTCGATGTCATGAACCAAACCTTTGGCACGGTAGTGAGCAATGATTGGTTCCCCTTGAGCAATATTCACATCTAAACGACGTTTTACTGTCTCAGGTTTATCATCTTCACGTTGGTAGTAATCTTCTTCTTTATAGTCAACTGGTGGGTTAAAGACCTTGTGGAAAGTTTCTCCAGTTACGCGGTGGATGATACGGCCACTCAAACGTTCCAAGAGGCTATCTGGATTCACTTCTATGTTGATGACACCTTCTAGTTCAATGCCAAGTTCAGCCAATGTTTTGTCCAAGGCATGAGCTTGTTCGATTGTACGTGGGTAACCATCCAACAAGAATCCTGTTTCTTTAATATCATCTTGTGAAAGACGTTCTTTTACGATTCCATTTGTAACTTCATCAGGAACCAATTCACCCTTGTCAATGTATGACTTAGCAAGAACACCCATTTCAGTTTGATTTGCCATAGCAGCGCGGAACATATCACCTGTTGAGATATGTGCAACATGGAATTGTTCTACGATTTTTGCTGCTTGAGTTCCCTTACCTGCACCAGGTAAGCCCATAATCAAAAGATTCATGATTTGATCTCCTTATTTTATTTTTAAATAGAAGCAAAAAGTCTTTTCACCCCTATTTAAAAACAAAATAGAAGAGGGGAGACCAAACTCTCACTAATGTTAGAGTTAAACCTCCACTCCCTCAGCATTTACTGATTCAGTAAATACTTTTATTCTGTTCTGTCCATGAAACCAACATACTTACGTTTCAATAGGTAACCTTCCAATTGTTTGATTCCTTCAATACCTGTAGAGATAATGATCAAAAGACTGGTTCCTCCAAAAGCAACTGCTTCTGAAAGTCCGAAAACATCTTTTGCTACAATCGGTAAAATAGAAATCACACCAAGGAAGAGGGAACCAACAGTTGCAAGACGACGAAGAAGTTTAGACATATATTCCTCTGTACCTTTACCAGGACGAACTCCGTGGATATAGGCACCGCTCTTTTGTAGATTCTCTGCCGCTTTTTCAGGATTAATCTGTACAAACGTATAGAAGAATGTAAAGAGAATAATCAACAAAGCATACATAGCAATACCTGTTGGTGAAGTTGTTGCCAACATTTCTTGTGCTGTTCTTACCCAAGCCCAATCATGACCTGTAGCGCTCAAAAACTGAAGAATAGCTGCTGGCGCCGCAGTAATCGAACTTGCAAAGATAACAGGGATAACTCCAGCAGGGTTTACTTTCAAAGGAAGGTAAGAGCTAGATGGAGCGCCTTGTGCAACCTTAGTATATTGGATTGGAATTTTGTATTCTGCTTGTTGAACATAAGTTGTAAAGTAAATAATCAACAATACAGTAATAATCAAAATGATTACGAAAATGATAGATGAGCTGATACGGCTACTTGGGACGTTCACAAAGTAGTCCACATAGATGCCCTGAATCATCTCTGGAATTGAGGCAACAATCCCGGCAAAGATAATCATAGAAACACCATTTCCGTATCCCTTATCTGTAATTTGCTCTCCCAACCAAGTCACAATCATGCTACCAGCTGTTAAGATGATACCAATCATGATAAAGACTTGTGGAGTAAGAGCTGTTTTCAACAATTGAGCTCCAGCCAAAGTATTAAAACCAGCTGTAATCCCGATAGATTGCACAAAAGCGAGAACTAGAGCAATATAACGAGTAGCTTGATTCAATTTTCTTCGACCTACTTCCCCTTGTTTACCCCACTCTACAAACTTGGGTAAAATATCCATTTGCAAGAGTTGGACAACGATAGAGGCCGTAATGTAGGGACTAACACCAAGAGCAAAAACTGAGAAGTTTTTCATGGCATTTCCTGACACCAAGCTCAACATGTTTAAGAAGGATAATCCACTTAAAGCATTCAAGCTATTAGCATTCACACCAGGAACTGTAATGCTAGTTCCGATACGAAAGACCAAAACGATAAAAATTGTAAATAAAATTTTTGATCGAACCTGCTTGACTTTAAGAGCTTCTCTTAATAATTTAAAAAACATAGGTCACCTCTCTTAGATGACTTCTACTGAACCACCTTTAGCAGTGATAGCTTCTTCAGCTGATTTAGAGAATTTAGCTGCTTTCACAGTCAATTTCTTAGTCAACTCACCGTTACCAAGAATTTTAATACCTGATTTTTCAGCTTTAACAATTCCTGCTTCGATAAGAACAACTGGAGTTACTTCAGCACCATCTTCAAAGACGTTCAATTGGTCAAGGTTCACAATTGCGTATTCTTTAGCGTTGATGTTAGTAAATCCACGTTTTGGAAGACGACGGAACAATGGAGTTTGTCCACCTTCAAAAC
>NZ_CAUQWY010000100.1:0-2605 GCF_963521865.1 uncultured Streptococcus sp. | reverse complement strand
GATAGAAAGTAATTCCTCAGAGTTTTTGGGGTCTAAGGAAGCGGTTGGTTCATCTGCGAGAATCAAAGGCGGATCCTTTAAAATTATCTTCGCTAATGCAACACGTTGTGCTTCTCCTCCTGATAACTCAAAGATAGGTTGCTTCAAATCTAAATAAGAGAGGTTTACACGATTTAGAGCTTGTTTCATCAAAGAGATTTTCTCTTTTTCTTTCAACTTTTTACCAACTAAACCCAGATTAAGATTCTCTTTGACGGTTTGGCTTTCAATTAAGCCAAAATCTTGAAATAAATATCCCAAGTAATCTCTAAAGAAAACAGAGGGCTTAATGTCTTTAAGAGAAGTGCCATCATAGATGATTTGCCCTTTGTCATATGGCTCTAATCGTCCAATCATATTCAAGAGTGTTGTCTTACCACAGCCACTTGTACCGATTAAGGCATAAATTTTCCCACCTTCAAAATGAAGATTCGTATCTGAAAATAGCTGACGGCTTCCAAATTTTTTAGATATATTCTTTAGTTCAATCATCCTATTTTCCTTTCATAATTGTCATAGAAACACGAGATTCTTTCTGCGCTTGACGGTAAAGCGTCAAAACTGCACTAGCTAGAAAGACTAATAAAGTGAGTAAGCCAATCACCAAGTCTCGACTGCTTAAAATAAAGAGACTAGCACCAAATACAAAACTGGCAAATTGACTAACCATATACTGAGCATGTGTTTCAAAAAATCGTAAACCTGAAATTCGTTTAATCAAGATATCTCGGCGGAATTGCTCGAAATATAGAAGATTGACAGAATAAAAGAGTAACAAAGAACTAGCTATCCCCACAATAGCTCCTAAGATTAAAGTTGCTGTTTCAGTTTGAACTTCATTATAACGAGTTAGATAAACACTTCTTCCTTCTTTAAGATAGGATACTTGCTCATAAATTCTAGCTTTCTTCAAGAGTTTAATCCCATCTTCATATCCTTTGATAAAGAGTTGTTTTCCAGCTTTGATAGACCAACTATATTTGGAAATGATACTATCACCTGTAGATGTTGGAGTAAATACAACTAAAATCGGATCAGTTAAGTACTGGATGGATACTGGACTTTCACCGTTATTATAAACAAATCGCTTTTCTCCAGTTGGAAGATAGCTAACAATCGCTCTCATTTCATACTCTAAAGGAGCACTTGCCTCCTCACCAGATTTTCCATAATCACTCAATCTTTCTTCAAAAGCTTTCTTAAGTTCTGCTTCTCGAGAGCGCAAATGTTCTGGGAGCAAGAGGATAAACTCACCTTTTTGGAGATGGGCTAACTTCTGTTTGGTCTCAGCATCTACCACGACCTTTTCCTTGTCCAAATAACTGGGACTAACATAGAGCGTATTAGCATCTGGACTATAGGCATCCAGTGTCTCTCCCTGTTCATTTTTTCCTTGTTCATTTTTTCCTTGTGGATTTGCAAAATGAATGAGATTATCTTTTACAAATAGAGCCTGTTCTTCTTCGATTGCTTCCTTGGCAAAGGCATACCACTTATTCTGATTTTCTGTATCTTTTACTCTATCACCTAAGCCAAAAGAAATTTGATAATAGTCTGCTCTATCCTGCCATGCTTGTTTTGAAATTTCAAGTTCTTTCAATCGTTGGTAAGACGTCAAACCTGTCTTAACAGCGTAGCCTACTGTAAAAACAGCTACTAACTGACACAATAGGGTTAAAGCCATCAAGCGTTTAAGGGGTAATCTTCCCTTAATAACGGGAACTAATGCTTTATAACTCAAACTCATTAGATAAAGAAGCATTAGTAAAATTGAAATCGCCAATAAAAACAACAGATAGAAACTAATCCCAAAACCATAGGTGGCTAACAAGATAGGATAAAACAAACCTTGACTAAAAAGAACGACTCCCCCACCTAGGAAGGAAAGGAGGGCTGATAGAAGGAGCCACTTGATATCAGTAGATAAAGAATGCCCCATGATAGATAAGAGAGTCTGACCAGAAAAGAGTTTTATACCTGCTGCTCTCATTTCCTTAATCCGAGTGATAATCACTAAAGCAAAGAAAGATAAGCCAAATATTGCTAAACTAATTAAAATAAGGGGATTTAGTAATATTTGAAAAGCAAGAAAATAGGGCGGTATCTTTCGGTCAGCAATTGCTTTATAACCCAAATCTCCTAATTTATCGGCAAGCTTTTCTTTCGTTAAGGAGCCTGACAAAAGGAGATAACTATTTAGCGGATCACTACGTTCACGACTTTCTTGGCTAGCTTCTTGGAATTCTTTTGGTAAAGTTCCCTGACCATAAGTTGCATAAGTAAAGTGAGTCGTCCCATCCTTACTCGGCTCTACAATTCTCCTAGCTATTAAACTCTGTTCGGAGTTTGCAAAATTCTCCAATTCCTGTTCAAATACCTCACGCGTCGGTTCCTGAGTATCTTTTTTGACACGAAGTAAAGTAACGGAATCATAGCTTGCATATAAATATTGTGGCGCACGTAAGACAATAATCCAAGCAAGGAAGAAGCTGAGAAAAAAAGTTGATAATAATATGAATAGTTTCTTCATAGTAGACTCCTTGTATAAGAGAATAACCCTATAGAA
>NZ_CAUQWY010000099.1:0-2628 GCF_963521865.1 uncultured Streptococcus sp. | reverse complement strand
ATAACGGAAAAGAAATTTGGCTAAATAGCGGAGAAATTTCACTAAAGAGTTGGAAGTAATAGTAAGTTTCTACAACAAAAAATAAGGCTCTATAATATTTGTAGTGGGTAAATCCCCTATGGATATTATGGAGCCTATTTTGTTGTAGAAAAAAAGTCCCATAAGATCTATAATGAAAAGCGACCAAACAACTCATTAGAAAGATTCATATGGAACAATTACATTTTATCACAAAACTACTCGATATCAAAGACCCAAATATCCAATTTATGGATATCATCAATAGGGATACCCACAAAGAAATCATCGCTAGACTGGATTATGAGGCCCCTTCTTGTCCTGATTGTGGAAGCCTAATGAAGAAATATGACTTTCAAAAACCGTCTAAGATTCCTTACCTTGAAACGACTGGTATGCCTACTAGAATCCTCCTTAGAAAACGCCGTTTTAAGTGCTATCAGTGCTCTAAAATGATGGTCGCTGAAACCTCTCTCGTCAAGAAAAATCACCAAATACCTCGTATCATCAACCAAAAGATTGCTCAAAAGCTGATTGAAAAAACTTCCATGACCGATATTGCTCATCAGTTGTCTATTTCAACTTCAACTGTCATTCGCAAGCTCAATGACTTTCACTTTAAGCCTGATTTTTCTCGCCTTCCTGAGATTATGTCTTGGGACGAATATACCTTTACAAAAGGAAAGATGAGTTTCATTGCACAAGATTTTGATAATCTCAGTATCATCGCTGTTCTTGAAGGTAGAACACAGGCTGTCATCCGAAATCACTTTCTTCGATAGAGCCGTTCGTTGTCAGGTGAAAATCATTACTATAGATATGTTTAGTCCCTACTATAACTTGGCTAAACAGATTCACTTTCGAATTTCTAGGTTCAGGCTGAAACAGTCTCCCAGACTGTTTCACTCCCGAATATTAAAATCATTCTAGATCGCTTTCACCCTTCGTTATTATATTTCTAAACTTAGGCTAAAACAGTCCACTGGACTGTTTTACTCCAACACTTAAGCCGTGCTATGATTCGTGTGCGTGTCCAAATCATGAATCAGTATCATCGAAAATCCCATGAATACAAGGCTATCAAGCGTTACTGGAAACTTATCCAACAAGATAGTCGGAAACTCAGTGAGAAACGTTTTTATCGCCCTACTTTTCGTATGCACTTAACAAATAAAGAGATTCTAGACAAGCTTTTGAGCTATTCAGAAGACTTAAAACACCACTATAATCTCTATCAACTCTTACTTTTTCACTTTCAGAATAAGGAAGCTGACAAATTTTTCGGACTCATTGAGGACAATCTAAAGCAGGTTCATTCTCTTTTTCAGACTGTCTTTAAAACCTTTCTCAAGGACAAAGAGAAAATCGTCAACGCCCTTCAATTACCTTATTCCAACGCAAAATTGGAAGCGACTAATAATCTCGTTAAAGTTATCAAGAGAAATGCCTTTGGATTTCGGAACTTTGAAAACTTCAAAAAACGGATTTTTATCGCTCTGAACATCAAAAAAGAAAGGACGAATTTTGTCCTTTCTCGAGTTTAGCTTTTCTTCAACCCACTACAGTTGACAAAGAAGCAAGAAAAAAGGGCTCTATAATATTTGTAGTGGGTAAATCCCCTATGGATATTATGTAGCCTATTTTGTTGTAGAAAAAAAGTCCCATATGACCTATAATGAAAAGCGACTAAACAACTCATTAGAAAGATTCATATGGAACAATTACATTTTATCACAAAACTACTCGATATCAAAGACCCTAATATCCAAATTATAGATGTCATTAATAGAGATACACACAAGGAAATCATCGCTAAACTGGATTATGAGGCTCCATCTTGTCCTGATTGCGGAAGTCAAATGAAGAAATATGACTTTCAAAAACCTTCTAAAATTCCTTACCTCGAAACAACTGGTATGCCTACTAGAATCCTCCTTAGAAAACGTCGATTCAAGTGCTATCATTGCTCTAAAATGATGGTCGCTGAGACTTCTCTAGTCAAGAAGAATCACCAAATCCCTCGTATCATCAACCAAAAGATTGCTCAGAAGCTGATTGAAAAAACTTCCATGACCGATATTGCTCATCAGTTGTCTATTTCAACTTCAACTGTCATTCGCAAGCTCAATGACTTTCACTTTAAGCCTGATTTTTCTCGCCTTCCTGAGATTATGTCTTGGGACGAATATACCTTTACAAAAGGAAAGATGAGTTTCATTGCACAAGATTTTGATAATCTCGATATCATCACTGTTCTTGAGGGAAGAACACAAGCTATTATTCGAAATCACTTTCTTAAATATGATAGAGTCGTCCGATGTCGAGTGAAAATTATTACTATGGATATGTTTAGTCCCTATTATGACTTGGCTAAACAGCTTTTTCCGTGTGCTAAAATCGTTCTAGACCGCTTTCACATTGTCCAACATCTTAGCCGTGCTATGAGTCGTGTCCGTGTCCAAATCATGAATCAGTTTCATCGAAAATCCCATGAATACAAGGCTATCAAGCGTTACTGGAAGCTCATCCAGCAGGATAGTCATAAATTGAGTGATAAACGTTTTTATCGCCCTACTTTTCGTATGCACTTAACAAATAAAGAGATTCTAG
>NZ_CAUQWY010000098.1:0-2641 GCF_963521865.1 uncultured Streptococcus sp. | reverse complement strand
CGTTAAAACCTCACAGTGAAAATAGGAAATCTGACGCAGAAACTTTAGTTTCTAGGAAGATTTGTCTTTTTCACCAAGAGGTTAGGGAGTGCTCGATTTAGCATTACTAGTTTGATTTTTAAAACTCGAACGTCGTAATGATAAGAAGAAATCCAGAGGTTGCAACCCAGCCTCTGTTTTTCGATAAAATAGAGGATGTTGCGTATGAAAAAAGTACTTTGTATCATTTATCCTAATTTTTCTCTTTATGAGATAACCACTTTAACAAGTACTTTAGCTCTGTCTTTTGATATCACGATTGATTATGTAGCTTCTGAGAATTCGATGGTGGTCTCTGAGGATGGTTTGCCCTGTCAACCGACGAAAACATTGGATCAAATCCGTATAGAAGATTATTCTTGTGTGATTTTGCCAGGAATGGTAAATATAGGTCCTGCTCTACAAGATGAGAAATTGATCTCGTTTTTGAGAAGTCTTAATGAGAAAGATATCCTAATTGCAGCCATTTCTTCAGCGCCCCTTTTATTGGCGAAGGCAGGCCTGTTGAACGACACGAAATTTACAGGTGGAATTTGGCAAAACTTCTTTGATTATTTTGAATTTCTTCCACGTGAGAATTTCCAACCCAAACTGGTTGTGCAAGATAAAAATATCATTACGGCTATAGGCTTTGCGCATCAAGAGTTTGCAAGAAAAGTGATTCTCGGTTTAGGATTGGCAGAGAATACGGACAACTATTTTAAAGAACAGAACGAATATTCAGAAGAGGACTTGATTTTTACTCTATCAGATGAAGAGTTTAATCAAGTGAAGCAGAGTATAGAAAACAACCTCTAAATATTTACATGAAAATTATAGAAAGGAACAAAGAGTGTTCGTAACTGAACACGGGTTCCCAAATTTCTTACTCAATATAACAGAAAGGAATTGAACCCGACCTAAATCGAGGTTTGATTCAAAATATCAATAGAAAGGAACAAAGGTGTTCAGGGAATTGAACACGGGCTACGGACTGTGCCAAAAAGATAGTTTTTTCTAGGACGCAAGCGTCCGTCGTCAAAACTCCTAGATGGCTGTGTCCGTTTGACGCCCTTTGTATCTTGAATTATGAACAATACTGAATTTTATGATCGTCTGGGGGTGTCAAAAAACGCTTCTGCAGACGAGATCAAAAAGGCTTATCGTAAGCTTTCGAAAAAATACCACCCAGATATCAACAAGGAGCCTGGTGCTGAGGAAAAGTACAAGGAAGTTCAGGAAGCCTATGAGACTTTGAGTGACGACCAAAAACGGGCGGCCTATGACCAATATGGTGCTGCTGGAGCCAACGGTGGCTTTGGCGGTGCAGGCGGTTTTGGCGGTTTCAATGGGGCAGGAGGCTTCGGTGGTTTTGAAGATATCTTCTCAAGTTTCTTCGGCGGAGGCGGTGCTTCACGCAATCCAAATGCTCCTCGTCAGGGGGATGACCTCCAGTATCGTGTGAATTTGACCTTTGAAGAAGCTATTTTTGGAGCTGAAAAAGAAGTCAAGTACAACCGTGAAGCAAGCTGTCGTACATGTAATGGCTCAGGTGCTAAACCAGGAACAAGTCCAGTCACTTGTGGACGCTGTCATGGCGCTGGTGTCATTAACGTCGATACGCAGACTCCGCTTGGTATGATGCGTCGCCAAGTAACCTGTGATGTCTGTCATGGTCGCGGAAAAGAAATCAAAGATCCATGTACAACCTGTCACGGAACAGGGCATGAAAAACAAGCTCATAGCGTACATGTGAAGATTCCTGCTGGTGTGGAAACCGGTCAACAAATTCGCCTAGCTGGTCAAGGTGAAGCTGGATTTAACGGTGGACCTTATGGTGACTTGTATGTAGTGGTTTCTGTGGAAGCCAGCGACAAGTTTGAACGTGAAGGAACCACTATCTTCTATAATCTGAACCTTAACTTTGTCCAAGCAGCTCTTGGTGATACAGTTGATATCCCAACTGTTCATGGTGATGTTGAATTGGTTATTCCAGAGGGAACTCAGACTGGTAAGAAATTCCGTCTACGTGGCAAGGGAGCTCCGAGCCTTCGTGGTGGTGCAGTTGGTGACCAATACGTTACTGTCAATGTCGTAACACCGACAGGCTTGAACGACCGCCAAAAAGCAGCGCTTAAAGAATTTGCAGCTGCAGGCGATTTGAAAGTCAATCCAAAGAAAAAGGGCTTCTTTGATCATATAAAAGATGCCTTTGAAGGAGAATAAAGCAAAAAGAGCCGAGTGGCTCTTTTTACTTTATAGATTTTTTAAGACTTTCCTTAAGTAATGACGGACGGTAGCGACCTTCTTCGAAGTTCCATACCTAAACTTTGAGCCTAGGTCTCAAAGTTTCCGGACACCTGAAACCAAACTGTTTCAGGTGTTTTCATTACGGCGGAAAGTCTTCGATTTAGTTGTGAAATGGTGAATGAGTTGCCTAAATTATGATGTATAGTTGATGAAATATAACTTGTTTACGTTTTAAAAAGAGCCGTTGGGCTCTTTTACTTATCTTCAGTTTCCTGTGTTTCTTTGATCACAGCTAGTCTAGTCTGGATATCCTTTTCTAAGACCTTAAACTTGTAAGTCAGGTCTTCTTGGTATTCCTTGATGAGTTCTTTTT
>NZ_CAUQWY010000097.1:0-2653 GCF_963521865.1 uncultured Streptococcus sp. | reverse complement strand
AAATCAATATTCAGAGTGCAGCGATTTTCGAAGCTATGTATAATATCTAGGAGGTGCACATGGATATTAGACAAGTTACTGAAACCATTGCTATGATTGAGGAGCAAAACTTCGATATCAGAACCATTACCATGGGGATTTCCCTATTAGACTGTATCGATCCAGATATTAATCGTGCTGCGGAGAAAATTTATCAAAAGATTACGACCAAGGCGGCTAATTTAGTGGCTGTTGGCGATGAAATTGCAGCTGAGTTGGGAATTCCAATCGTTAATAAGCGTGTATCGGTGACTCCTATTTCTCTGATTGGAGCAGCGACAGATGCGACAGACTATGTGGTTCTGGCAAAAGCGCTTGATAAGGCTGCGAAAGAGATTGGTGTGGACTTTATTGGTGGTTTCTCTGCCTTGGTACAAAAAGGGTATCAAAAGGGAGATGAGATTCTCATCAATTCCATTCCTCGCGCTTTGGCTGAAACGGATAAGGTTTGCTCGTCAGTTAATATTGGCTCAACCAAGTCTGGTATTAATATGACGGCTGTGGCAGATATGGGACGAGTTATTAAGGAAACGGCTAATCTATCAGATATGGGAGCGGCCAAGTTGGTTGTATTCGCTAATGCTGTTGAGGACAATCCATTTATGGCGGGTGCCTTTCATGGTGTTGGGGAGGCAGATGTTATCATCAATGTCGGAGTTTCTGGTCCTGGTGTTGTGAAACGTGCCTTGGAAAAAGTTCGTGGACAGAGCTTTGATGTAGTAGCCGAAACAGTTAAGAAAACTGCCTTTAAAATCACTCGTATCGGTCAATTGGTTGGTCAAATGGCTAGTGAAAGACTGGGTGTGGAGTTTGGTATTGTGGACTTGAGTTTGGCGCCAACTCCTGCGGTTGGAGATTCTGTAGCACGTGTCCTTGAGGAAATGGGGCTAGAAACAGTTGGAACACATGGGACGACAGCTGCCTTGGCTCTCTTGAATGACCAAGTTAAGAAGGGCGGAGTTATGGCCTGCAACCAAGTTGGTGGTTTGTCTGGTGCCTTTATCCCTGTTTCAGAGGATGAAGGAATGATTGCTGCAGTGCAAAATGGTTCTCTTAATTTGGAAAAACTAGAAGCTATGACGGCTATCTGTTCTGTTGGATTGGATATGATTGCCATTCCAGAAGATACACCTGCTGAAACCATTGCGGCCATGATTGCAGATGAAGCTGCTATTGGTGTCATTAACATGAAGACAACGGCTGTTCGTATCATTCCAAAAGGAAAAGAAGGTGATATGATTGAGTTTGGTGGCCTATTAGGTACTGCACCCGTTATGAAGGTCAATGGGGCTTCGTCTGTCGATTTCATCTCTCGTGGAGGACAAATTCCAGCACCAATTCATAGCTTTAAAAATTAAGAAAATGAGAGAAATTTTAAGTTCTATTTAAGGTTGGATGTGTATACTATAATCATTAAATAAAGACCTCCTAATATTATTTGAAACAGATAACTCTGATTTAGTTTGAATTTGATTTTCATCTAATATCTTTATTTAATAGAACTCCTAAACTTTTTCATAATAATCTCCTGCAAAAGTCGCCTGTATGGGTGGCTTTTGTTTTATCATCCATGATATAATAGAAGCAAACGGAGGACGGAAAATGGTAAAAGTACGATTGTATTTGGTACGTCATGGAAAGACCATGTTTAACACGATTGGTCGCGCGCAAGGTTGGAGCGATACTCCCTTAACAGCTGAAGGTGAGAGAGGGATTCAAGAATTAGGAATCGGTTTGCGAGAATCTGGTCTGCAGTTTGAGCGCGCTTATTCGAGTGATTCTGGTCGCACCATTCAGACTATGGGAATCATCCTTGCTGAACTTGGTTTGCAGGGGAAAATCCCTTATCGTATGGACAAGCGTATCAGAGAATGGTGTTTTGGTAGCTTTGACGGAGCTTATGATGGTGATCTTTTCATGGGCATTATTCCTCGTATCTTTAATGTGGACCACGTTCATCAATTGTCTTATGCTGAACTGGCTGAGGGATTGGTAGAGGTCGATACAGCTGGTTGGGCTGAGGGCTGGGAAAAACTCAGTGGCCGAATCAAGGAAGGTTTTGAAGCGATTGCCAAAGAAATGGAAGAACAAGGTGGGGGCAATGCCCTCGTTGTCAGCCACGGAATGACCATTGGAACCATTGTTTATCTGATTAATGGCATGCATCCGCATGGTCTCGATAATGGTAGCGTGACGATCCTTGAATATGAGGACGGCCAGTTTAGCGTAGAAGTTGTCGGCGATCGTAGTTACCGAGAACTAGGACGGGAGAAGATGGAGGAAGCCTCTATTTAATGCTCTTCGAAAATCTCTTCAAACCGCGTCAACGTCGTCTTGCCGTAGATATGGTTACTGACTTCGTCAGTTCTATCCACAACCTCAAAACAGTGTTTTGAGCTGACTTCGTCAGTCTTATCTATAACCTCAAAGCAGTGCTTTGAGCAACCTGCGGCTAGTTTCCTAGTTTTCTCTTTGATTTTCATTGAGTATAATCAGTCTAGACTTGCTTGTTATGAACTAGGGATTTGATAAGAATATCAAGATAAGAAAAAACAGCCGAGGGTAATCCTTTCGGCTGTTTTTGATGGGGAAAACTAAAGTGTAATGCTATTGC
>NZ_CAUQWY010000096.1:0-2719 GCF_963521865.1 uncultured Streptococcus sp. | reverse complement strand
TTTTTTAATCTTCTTCCATTTTCTTAGGTTGATAGGCTAGCATACCTAAACCAATAAATAGGGCTAATATCACGACAAGGTAAACGACTTGATGATGAATATTTCCTGTCATAGAGATTGTTTGTCGTAATCCCGAAACTGAATAACTCATTGGTAACCAGGGATTAATAGCTCTAAAGAAATCATTTGTCAAAGCAAGCGGGTAAGTACCTGCACTTGATGCTAACTGTAATAAAAGCAAAATAAGAGAAAAGAAAGCTCCTATATGGCTATTCCATGTTGTTAAAGCGGTCACCATGGACATGAATACTAAACTTGTTAGGATAATGAGAATAAATGTTCTCATCTCATGATTAGCCGTTAGACCAATAAGATGAACTCCTCCATATACCAAAATTCCTGCCAAAACAGCTATAATACCATTTATTTCTGCTCGAGATTTCAACCAAGCCCAACGACTCTCTGGATGACGTCCTGAAGGCAACTTCGCAAAGATCATATTCGTTGATATTGCTGCAACAAAGAGAGAAACTGATATCATATAAGGAGCCATTGCAATTCCATTTACAGGAACTTGATCATTGTCAGTTTTGGAGAGACTGAGAGGATTTGACAAAATCTCTGCATTTTTAGATTCTGTTGATGCTGACTTGAGTTGATCACTAGCATTACCTAATCCTTGTCCTAAAGAAACAACTCCTGTCTGTAAACCTTCCAATCCAGAAGTTAACTTTGTTCCACCTTCTGCTAGTTTCCCAGCTCCATCTGCCAATTTATTAGCTCCACTTTCTAATTGAGAAGCACCTGAAATTAACTGACTGGATTTGTCAGCTAGTTGGCTCGATCCTGACTGCAATTTATCAACTCCTGCTATCAATTCTTGACTCTTTTGATTCAATTGGTTAGAGCCAGTTGATAATTTTTCAATACCAGATACTAATTCTGGAGTTTTTTCAGCTAATTGACCAACTCCTGCTGTCAAGCTAGAAGATTTTTGTGTCAAGGTGTTTGAGCCTGAAACTAGTTGATCCAATCTACCTGTCAAGGTGGAATTTTTTTCACTTAGTTGACTTGCGCCCTGAGAAACTTTATCAACACCTGCAGTATATGCGTTTACACCTGATGCAATCGACTGACTGGCAGGAACTAATTTACTCGTCACTGCTCCCTGTATTTCTGTTAATCCACTTGACAATTCTGTCAAAGAAGTAGAAGCAAGCGGTAATATTTTATTAGCTTGATTTTTTAATATCGAAAGATTTGAAGATTGATTTTGTACGTTTTCTAAACTTCCCTGTAAACCTTGAACTAAAGCTATAATTGACTGTGCTGATTGAATACTATCAGTCGAATTTTGAGATACAGAAGCACTTATTTCAGCTTGTTGCTCACTTGTCAAAGATTGATAAGCTACTGTCGATTGAATATTGCCTAATGTAGTCGCTTTATCAGACTGAGCACTTGCTAACATTTGATTAGAAAGAGATACTATACTTGATAAAACAGAATCTAATTGTTTTGTATCTCCAACATCAATATTTTGAATGGCTTGGTTTAACTGATTCAGACCAGAAGATAATTGATTAATTTGATCTTTTTGCTCAGACGAAGCATCTAACTTGCTAGAAAGTTGTTGAATCCCTTCACTTAATTGCTCCACCCCCATTCGAAGTGTAGCTGATTGATTGGATAACTGATTAGCACCTGTTGCAAGACTTCCCACTCCATTGGTATAGGCACTAACACCAGATGAAAATTGATTAAGACCAGCATTGAGCTGAGAAACACCGCCAGTATAGGACTCTACACCAGTATATAACTGATTGATTCCCCTTACTAATTCAGGACTTTTAGAAGATAATTGACCTAATCCGCTATCTAATTGACTCACTGCACCAGTATATGTAACTAAACCACTATTAAAATTCCCTAAGCCAAGATGAAGTTGTTCAACACCAGAGACATAAGAGGATAATCCTTTAGTAAACTGCTCCGTTCCATTTGAAAATGTTAAACTTGAAGCTGCTAAAGAGTGTAGATTAGTAGTTAATGTTTGACTTCCTGCGACTAACTGATTCGCTCCATCAGTTAGTTTTTCACTACCAGAATCTGCTTGACTCATACCATCCTTTAAATCGACCATTTTGTTGAATAAGGCTTTAGTATAGGTCGTGGTTACATTGGTAGAAACATTCTGCTTTAATTGTGTCATAGCAGAATCACTCATTTTGCTTGCAATAAAACTATGACCACTTGAAGTTTGATAATCGATTTGCATTTGCTCTGGGTAATCCGTTAAAATAGAAGCTGCTTTTTCAGATAAATCACTTGGTAAAGCTACTACCATATAGTAATCGCCATTTTCTAAACCCTTCTTACCTTCTTCTTCATCTACAAAATGAAAATCCAAGGTTTTATTTTCTTTTAAATTGGACACCATGTCTTTTCCTATTGCCATAGTATTACCATTATAGGAAGCCTCTTTATCATTATTGACAACTGCCACAGGTAAGTCAGATAATTTCCCATATGGATCCCACATTGAGGATAAAAATATGATATTGTACAGAGCTGGAATAAGAGAAATTCCTATCATGACAATAATAAAGGTTGGTTTTTTAAAAATTGCTTTCCATTCTTTAAACATAGTTTCTCCTTTTTTAAACATATTGTCTAAAATTTTGATATAATAGATTATACAATAAAAAATCTAAATTAC
>NZ_CAUQWY010000095.1:0-2720 GCF_963521865.1 uncultured Streptococcus sp. | reverse complement strand
TATGAAAAAAATCAGTCATCTTTGTATGTTTCTGCTGTTGCTGTGTACCACTTTTTTTGTTTTTAATGTAAACTACACACATGAAGCGGTTCGGATTCGGGAAATGGGAAAGACTGTAGATTCTTTGGATTTGTATTTGAAAGATATTAACGAACCTGCAGCGTCTGTTCTTCGATTTTTTGAGGATGTATCAAAGGAGTACAAGGTCTCTATCATCAAAACAGACAGTGGTGATGAGGTAATCAAGTCTGGTGTTTTTGATAAAGATACCTTCCCCTACCAAGAGTTTGGGATTTCTTCTCTTGATTTTACCACAGATGGTGAAGGAGTCTACAGTAATAAAGAAATTTCTAATAAACTTGGTACGATTCCGACCTTTCTAAAAGCCAAGCCTATTCAGCTTATGACTTTTCAAACCTATATCAAGGATACATCTCGTAGTTTAAATGGTCGCTATACGATAACTTCTACACAAGAGATGGATAAGGATAGGATTGTACAGAAATGGAGCGATTTTTTCAAGATAGACCAGGCTACCTTGCTAGAGCCTACCTATAAAAGTGCAGTGGAAGTCATAAATCGAGATTTGCTTTTATCTGCCATTGTTTTTGTCTTGGCTATTTTACTTCTTGTGTTAGTAACAGTTTATCAGCCGATGATGGAGATGAAACGAGTGGGGGTTCAAAAGTTACTTGGTTTTCAAAGCGGGGCGATTTTAGCTGGTTTTGTAAAGACTAATTTTTATCTTCTCTTGGGTGGAAGTCTTGTCATTGACTTGGGACTATTTTTAGTGCTGGACTACAGGCCAAAACTTCTGTTCCCAAGTTTACTCTTATCCCAATTTCTGCTTTTACAGTTGTATTTGTTCATCAGTTGGCTGACCTACCTGATGATTCAGAAAATGACAGTCAGTTCCATGTTGAAAGGTTTTTCATCTGTCAAACTTGGTCTCATCTTCAATTATGTGATGAAAATAGGGACAACTATTTTACTGACGGCCTTACTGATTGGGGTAGGCAGAAGTCTAGAACAAGAAAACAAAGAACTTGCTTATCAGCAACAGTGGGTAAGCCAAGGGAATTACTTGACCTTAGAAACCTTCCAACTCAATGATAACCTGTGGCAAGAAGAGCTAGCAGGGTCAGGGAAATCTACAGATTATTTCTACCAATTTTATCAAGATTTGCTAGCAAAAATACAAGTAAATTATGTGCGAAGTGCGAGTCTTCCTATCAAACCAGTCATCAAAGCTGAACAAGTACAGCAGTACCAACTGCCTGATAAGGTAGATGTTTACTATGCTAATAGCAATTTTCTAAAGAGCAAGGGATTCAAGTTACCAGATACCAGCACTAAAAAAGTTATTTTGATGCCAGCCAGTGATAAAGGACAAGAAGGTAAGAATCAGTTCTTGGGAAAATCCATAGCCTATCTTTCTCTGAGGTATGAAGATCAGCAAAAGCAAAGGATAGAAGATATGGATGTAGAAATTGCCTACTATGAAGGAGATTGGTCTTTCTTCCCTTATAACAATGAGCGAAAGGAAAACCTCCACAATCCAATCATTAGTCTAGTAAATGATCAAGACATGATGTGGGAAGAAAAGACTCGTTTGTTAACGACAGGTTTAAACAACCCGATGAAAGTTGAAAATACAGAACAAAATCAAAAAGTGATTACGGAGTTAGTTGAGAAATTATCAGATGGGAATTATTTAAAATTTTCATCGCTTCAAGCCATTCAACAAGAGAAAGTAGATTCTTATCGAGATGCAGTTCGAAATCTTAATATACTCTTTGCTTTGTTTGGTCTCCTTAGCATGATGATTTCCTACTTCTTACTAGTAACAACTTTCTTATTGAAGCGCAGGGACATCATTACCAAGAAATTTATGGGGTGGAAACTGGTCGATCGCTACCGCCCTCTTCTAGTTCTGCTCTTGTTGGGCTATAGTCTCCCTCTTCTAGTATTGATTTTCTTTGCCCATGCGCTCTTGCCACTCCTGCTGTTTGCAGGCTTTACATGTCTGGATATATTATTTGTGCTAGTCTTGGCTTCTAGGATGGAGAAAAGAAGTCTAGTAGAATTATTGAAAGGGGGCATCTTATGATTGAGTTAGAAAATATTACCAAAACCATTGGAGGAAAAGTGATTTTGGATCACTTGTCTCTCAGGATTGATCAGGGAGATTTGGTTGCCATCGTTGGAAAAAGTGGTAGTGGTAAGTCGACCTTGTTAAATTTATTAGGTTTGATAGATGGTGATTATAGCGGACGGTATGAGATTTTTGGTCAGACAAATCTAGCGGTCAATTCTGCTAAGTCACAAACAATAATCCGTGAGCATATCTCTTATCTGTTTCAAAATTTTGCCCTGATTGATGATGAAACGGTCGAGTACAATCTCATGCTGGCGCTGAAATATGTGAAATTGCCTAAGAAAGACAAGCTCAAAAAGGTAGAAGAGATTTTAGAGAGAGTAGGTTTGTCAGCTACTTTGCATCAAAAGGTCTCCGAGTTATCTGGTGGCGAACAACAACGAATTGCAGTTGCTAGAGCCATCTTAAAACCCAGCCAGCTGATTTTAGCCGATGAACCAACAGGTTCTCTGGATCCTGAAAATAGAGATTTGGTCTTGAAGTTTCTCTTAGAGATGAATCAAGAAGGGAAAACAGTCATTATTGTGACCCACGATGCTTATGTAGCCCAACAATGTCATCG
>NZ_CAUQWY010000094.1:0-2726 GCF_963521865.1 uncultured Streptococcus sp. | reverse complement strand
TTCTCAATCCTATCTCCTATTTAAAGAGTTAGCTCACTAACTTAATGACATTGAGTAAAGGATTCCTTTTTTTGTTTTGTATTTGTGTATAGACATTTTTTCTCCGTATCTAAGTTTTCGGAGCTTATGTAATTGAGAAATGAGTGTCTATCTATTTTTTCTATCTTCTTGGCGGATAGCGTATTCGTCTGTTTTAATCCAGCTCTGCCAAACTTTAGAATCTTTATTTTGGTGATTCATATAGTCTATAAACTCAGACATAAAACGTTTGTTTTTCTCAGCTAGGTATTCTGAGAATATATGACGAAATTCATCTGAAAAACTATCATCAAGTGGTAGTGTTAATGCCCTTTCGCCAAATTCGATACTTTTCTTTAACTTCTCCATATCGCTTTTAAAAGGTGTCACAGAACCAATTTTAGATGTTTTGAAACTATCTGTAACAATTTTAAGATTTGATGGAGCATGTGGGTTGCTATCAAGTCCCATAATGTAAGCGACGGAAACATTAAAGTATTTTGCCAATTTTTCAGCATTATCTTTTTTAGGTTTGCGGATTCCTTGATTGTATCCAGAAAGTGTAGGATAGGCTATATTTGTAGCTTCGCTAATTTCTGTCAATTTTTTTCCGCTATTTTCTATCAGTTTAGTAATATGATTCGTCATAAGAACCTCCTTTTTATCATTATAACACATTTTATTCTTTTTGAATAAAAAAAGCTTGACAAAAATTCAAAAAGGATATATAATTCAAAATGAATAACAAATTAAATGGTTTCGGAGCTTATTTAATTTAGAAATGAGGTGTTAATTTATGTCGGAAACTACTTTAGTTGTCCAGCTTCCTAAAGAATTAGAGAAGCAATTACGTGCTCACTATGATGAGATGATTTCAAATGCTGTAGCAAGTGTATTTGAAGATAAAGAACTTTATAAACCCATGGTTCGTATGTCAGGTTTGTCTAGGTGGTTAGATGTATCTACGACAACAATCCAAAAATGGACGAAAGAAGGAATGCCAACCATGGTGATTGATGGAGTGACTTTATACGATAAAAGAGCAGTAACACGATGGTTGAAGCAATATGAAAGATAGGTACTAGTATGAATGGTGTTCAGTGGATCAAGATAACAACAGATATATTTGATGATGAAAAAATTCAGCTAATAGAATCAATGCCAGAAGGAGATACTCTTATTGTAATATGGTTTAAAATTCTGGTGCTTGCAGGAAAGCAAAATAATAGTGGCATATTAAGTCTAGGGAACAAGGTTTATTATACAGAAGAGATGCTTTCAACAGTGTTTAGACGAAAGGCTACATCTGTAAAATTAGCTCTCAGTATGTTTGAAGAATTTGGCATGATAGAAATCATAGATGGCGCTATTACCATTCCAAAATGGGAGAAACATCAGAATATAGATGGACTAGAAAAGATTAGAAAACAAACTAGGGAACGTGTTGCTCGTCATAGACAAAAACAGAAAGCACTAATTACAGGCGAGTCACAACTCGTTTTAGACTGTAACGTTACAGTAACGGATGAAAATAATAATGTAACGCAAGAGATTAAGAACGAGAGTAAGAATAAGAAAGAGATTGAGAATATACTGGATAATAGTTCTAGAAAACCTGAAACTTATATTCCATCTAAATATTATTCTTTGTTAGAATCTATTTCTTATAAGTACAATGATAGATTTTTGTATCCTAACAATTACACTTTAACACATGCTCAGAAGATGAAGATAGGCGAGTATTTAGCTAGTGGATATGTAACTAGTGATGAAGTCATTAGCATGATTGAACGGATTCCTGAGGATGCGACTTCTCCTTTAGCGTATTTATTTAAGTCTATGGAGAATTTAAAGCAGGAACGTATGCTGGAGTGCAAAACTATTGCCCATGAAAATGCCCGAAAGAAGTATATGATAAATGAGTAGATATAGGACTGTTCTAAAGAAATGTTATATCACTGAAGAGCAAAATGAAATAGTGAATAACTTAATTGAAATGACAAACCATCTGAGTTTTTCCTCTTATGCTAGGAAAATGTTGTTTAAGAGTTCGCCTATTTATCTTCAATTTGATTTTGAATCTTATCATGACTTTATATTTCAAGTTAGAAGAATTATCAATAACTTACGTCAGTTAGAAAGAATAGCAGAACAAAGTGAAGATTTGGATAATGTAAGGATATTTCACTATTGCGTTGAGTTGATGATAGAATATGAAAAGAAGACAAGTAAACAAGTGAAAGAACTTGTAAAACGACTAAATAAGAAAACGAGGTGATAGGACCATGAGAATAAAATCTGTGTTGAAACAGGTGTTTTTGACGGAAGAAGAAAATAAAAAATTAAATGATTGTATGAGGAAGGAAAATATTCGTAATTTTTCTGAGTTTGCTAGACAAAAATTAATACGAACAGATTTGAACATCCAAAAAGTCTCTTTTGAAGGTTTAGTTTCTTTAACAGAAGAGTTGGAACAAGTCGGAAAGAATATCAATTCTATAGCCCGTCTTGCAACTGTAGTTGGGAGAATAAGCTATGAAAACAAAATGGATATGTCTATTTTGATGCAAAAAATAGTTGATGTGATGGAGGAAAAAGATGTTTATTTTCAAAAGTAATATGGATAAGGATTTTGATCAGATATGCGAATACATATTGAAATTAAAGCGAGCAGAATTATTTCTTCATGGAATTAAACAACAAGATAA
>NZ_CAUQWY010000093.1:0-2801 GCF_963521865.1 uncultured Streptococcus sp. | reverse complement strand
ATGAGGAAGTGTATTGGAGCAATGAAATTAGCGGGAAGTAACCACTTAGCAAAGATTTATGAAAGGCATTTAGAAAAAATTTTAGCTAGTAGTTAGAAAATGCAAATATGGGAATATTTTATTGTAAGTGTTGAAAAGGAATATAATTACAGTATCATATTCGAAAGGAGTACCAAATATGTCTAAAGAGCTTGAAAAAGTCCTTGAGTCTAGTTCAATAGCAAAAGGTGACGGCTGGAAGTGATAAAGTAATTTATCCCATAAGTTAAGCAGAGGCTATATTTTCCTCTGCTTTTTTAGAAAGGTATTCAATATGACGACAATTTCAGAAGATTTTTTATTTAGACTAGAAAAGTTTGGTGGAATTTTGATAAATAAAGTAACTTTTGACCGAATTGAGTTAGATGAGAGTGAAGCTTATTTTCTTTATTTAGTTCAAAATCATGGTTTTGAAATTGCTACTTCCTTTTTTAAGAAAGAAATAAAAGCAGGGAAACTAGAGCGAGTACTATTATTAAATATCTATTCTGATAATAATATTGAGGGATCATCGAAAAATCCTGACGAGACTCTTCAAAATGCGAGAAAGCATGTAGCAAAATTAAAAAAACATAACATATTGAGTTTTCCGCTTGAACTAGTAATATACCCCAGTATGTACTGTGATTTAAAATGTGGTTTTTGTTTTTTAGCAAATCGTGAAGATAGAAATGCCAAACCTGCTAAAGATTGGGAAAGAATTTTGCGCCAAGCAAAAGATAATGGAGTGTTAAGTGTTTCAATTTTAGGAGGGGAACCGACTAGATATTTTGATATTGATAATTTGTTGATAGCTTGTGAAGAACTGAAGATAAAGACTACTATAACAACTAATGCCCAATTAATAAAGAAAAGTACAGTGGAAATTCTAGTTAAATCTAAATATATTACACCGGTTTTATCTTTGCAGACTTTAGATCCTAAATTAAATTTTGAATTAATGGGGGTGAGACCTGATAGACAAATTAAATTAGCGAAGTACTTTAAAGAGGTTGGAAAAAAATGTAGAATTAATGCAGTGTATACAAGGCAAAGCTATGAGCAGATTATAGAATTGGTTGATTTTTGTATAGAGAATAAAATAGATAGGTTTTCAGTAGCTAATTATTCTGAGGTAACAGGATATACGAAAATAAAGAAAAAATACGATTTAGCTGATTTGAGAAGGTTGAATGAGTATGTTACAGATTATATAACTCAACGGGGAGCTAATCTAAATTTTGCTACTGAGGGATGTCATTTTTTCACCGCTTATCCGGAGTTGATAAATAATTCAATTGAATTTTCAGAGTTTGACGAAATGTATTATGGATGTCGTGCAAAATATACTAAGATGGAAATAATGTCTAATGGGGATATCTTGCCTTGCATTGCTTTTTTAGGAGTTAATCAAACTAAGCAGAATGCCTTTGAAAAAGATTTGTTAGATGTTTGGTATGATGATTCGTTGTATGGAGGAATTCGTTCTTTTAGAACGAAGAATTCTAAGTGTTTATCTTGTGGATTGTTAAAAATTTGCGAGGGTGGCTGCTATGTTAACTTGATTAAGGAGAAGAGTCCAGAATATTTTAGAGACTCAGTTTGTAACTTATGAGTAAGAAGATTTTTAATTTATACGGAATGAATATGTTTCTATCTGGATTACCGTACTACTTTGTAGGAATTTTACTATTAAAGCACTTAGGTTTTTCGTTCACAGAAATAGCTACTTTATCAGTTATTACTGAGCTATGTGGTTCAGTTTTTGATATTCCTTTAAGTTATATTTCAAGTAAGATTGGTTACAAGAAAATTTTGGTTATTTCAAATTTATTATTAATTTTAGCATTATGGGGCCTATTGTTTGGAAAATCAAATATAATATATATTTCAGCGATATTTTTTGGATTGTCAGAATCATTATCTTCAGGAGTTCTTAATTCTTATAATTTTGAAATAATTGATGACGAAGTTGTATATAAATCATTTTTGAAAAATCTCAACACATTAAAATATATTTTTATTGCTATTGTTACGATTATATCTCCACCTTTATTGCATAGGAATTACATTTATCCTGTTGTTATATCTATTATATTTGTAATTTTCAGTCTATTATATTTAATAGGATTACCTGAAATTAAAAAGGAACAAAATAATAATCAAAAATTTTTTAGCCTCGATAATATTCAAAATATTCCATGGTTATTAATAATATTAGGAGTAGCATTCTCAACTCTAATTATGATTAGCAATTCTTATGCAGGGATATTCTTAAATGAACAGGGGCTTTCACTAGATATGCTAGGAATTGTACTATTTATGTTTAATATATCTATGGCTTTGGGGAGCTATCTAAAAATTAAGTTTGAAGTAAGCTTGATGTTACCAATATTAGCTATACTCATGTTTTTTCAAACTAATCTAATCATCCAAATTATAATCCTTTTATTAATGCGTGTTCTTAATTCCAACTACAATAATCATTTTTACTATAAATTTAATATGTTAATAGAAAAAAACAGAGCAGTATTATGGTCAGTATATAATTTGTTTATTTCGATTAGTTTTATGTTAGCTGATTTCCTAGCTGGTATTTTTGCTGATAACTTTAGTATTAGGAGCAATTATTTAATATTTGGTATAGTAGCTCTTTGTTGCTTAGTATCTTATTCATTTTCTAACAGAGATAAAAGAACTTAAAAGCTATATGTCTAATTCATTTATCAAGTTGTTAGTCTCTCAATTGTTTGCAAATTTAGCAGATATTTTCTTTAGAGTAA
>NZ_CAUQWY010000092.1:0-2814 GCF_963521865.1 uncultured Streptococcus sp. | reverse complement strand
AGGGTAATCCTTTCGGCTGTTTTTGATGGGGAAAACTAAAGTGTAATGCTATTGCTTTTAGAGATTTTCATAAACAAGAGCAAGGAACCTACTGTTAGAACAGTCAGGATAGTTGACAAGGCTGCGGCTACACCGTAATTCCCTCTGAGAACCTCTGTATAAATGGCTACAGTCATTGTTCTTGTTTTGACATTGTAGAGGAGGATAGAAGTAGAGAGTTCTGAAATCATTGTGACCCAAGATAGGATAGCTCCAGAAATAATACCAGATAGCATCATTGGAGTTGTAATCTTGGCAAAGGTATTGAGACGGCTACTTCCTAAGCTTTCAGCAGCTTCTTCAATACTTGGGGCTATTTGTTGTAAGCTAGCAACAGATGAGCGAATAGTATACGGTAATCTTCTGACAGATAGAGACATAATCAAGATGAAAGCAGTTCCTGTAATCATAAGAAATCCACTTCCAAATAGACCAGTATTGAAGGAAGAAATGAAGGCAATCCCTAGAACGGTTCCTGGTACAATATAAGGGACCATACTGAGGCTGTCAATTAAGTTTGTAAACAAGTTCCGTTTTCTAACGGCTAGGTAGGAGATAAATGTTGCGAATAGGACAACTAGAACTAAGGCAATCAAAGGGATACGAATGGTATTGAAAATAGCAGATCCCATACGATTGAAAGCTACCTTGTAACTGTTTAGAGAATAACCTTTGACAAATACCATACCTGATGTTTTTAGGAAAGAAGTATAAATCAAGTAGACTTGAGGTAGAACAGAGAACAAGATAATTCCGTAGACTGTTGCATAAATGGCTGCCATTTTTCCTTTTGTAGTTTTTTTAGGCTCAATTGGATGGAGCGAATTCATGCTGAAACTGTAGCGGTTTGAGATGTATTTTTGTATAAGGAAAATTGCCAAGGCAATGATAATCGCCATAATTGCTAAAGCAGATGCAAAAGCAGAATTTCCTCCAACCTCGCTAATAAACTGAGTATAAATCAGGACAGGGAAAGTCCGATATCCTTCACCAATCAACATAGGCGTTCCAAAGTCTGAGAATGCTCTCATAAATACAAGCAAGGCAGCAGCTAGTAAGGTTGGAACTAGGAGAGGTAAAATAACCGTTACGATACGCTTAAATCCGAAGGAACCCATGCTTTCAGCTGCTTCAAGTAGAGAATTGTCAATGCTCTTCATTGTCCCAGCAACGTATAGAAATACCAGTGGGAATAGTTGCAGTGTAAAGACAAGTACAATTCCTTTGAATCCATAAATATCGATAGCTGGAAGATGCAGGGTATTTGTCAGGAATTTAGTAATGACCCCATTTCGTCCCAGCAAGAGAATCCAGGAGTAGGCTCCCACGAAAGGAGCTGACATGGAAGCAATGATAATCAATATTTGTAGAAATTTCTTTCCCTTGAAGTCATACATAGAGAAGAGATAAGCTAATAAGGTTCCTACGACTAAGGAAGTGATAGTAGCGGTAATGGAAACCTTGAAACTGTTGACGAGTGTCTCAGAGTAGTAGGCTTTACTAAAGAAAGTGACAAAATTAGCTAGTGAAAATTGTCCTTCATGTATGAGTGCTTGCTTGAGCACGGTAACGATAGGATAAACGAGAAAGACAAGATAGGTAAGAAAGATGAAGAAAGAGGAGACTGTCCAAATATTTAGTTTTTTACGTTCCATGGTTGACTCCTTTTATCAGGTTTTGGGAACCATCTGCAGAAAAGACGTTTAATTTTTGAGTATTGATTCGTAGACGAATACGATCGCCTTTTTGTAGATCTTCTTCAAAAGTTGATTCTTCGCTAACCTGAATTTTTGAGGCAAAACCTGTCTCAATGAAATACTCCGTATTTAGTCCAAGATAGACGCTATCGCTAATAGTTCCTTCAATATCTCCAGATTCATCTTTGATAAACTCTTCAGGACGAATGCTTACATGAATAGCTTGTGCATCAGCCTGATCAAGAGCTGGTATTCGAAGGGCATAGCCATCTGAAAAGACGATATAAGCGCCGTCGCTCCGTTTTTCAAGATTGGCAGGGATAATATTTGTGCGTCCGATAAAGGTTGCCACAAACTCATTAGCTGGTTTATGATAGAGTTCTTTTGGTCGGCCGATTTGTTGGATCACTCCATCTTTCATAACAGCAATTTGGTCTGAAATAGCCATAGCTTCTTCTTGATCGTGGGTCACATAGACGGTTGTAATTCCCACTTCGTGTTGGATTTCTCGAATAGCTTGACGCATATCCAAGCGAAGTTTGGCATCTAGATTACTAAGTGGCTCGTCCATGAGGAGAACACTTGGATTAACCGCTAAGGCACGTGCCAAGGCGACACGTTGTTGTTGTCCACCACTGAGTTTATCAGGCTTCCGATCCGCATATTGAGCAATTTGCATAAGTTCAAGATACTTGTTGGTCTGTTGAATCAATTCTTCTTTTGGAATCTTCTTTTGTTTAAGACCAAAAGCAACATTGTCTCGGACAGTCAAATGTGGAAAAATAGCGTAGTTTTGAAAAACCATCCCGATATTGCGTTTGCTGGGTTCCATATTATTGATTTTTGTATCATCGAAGTAAAATTCTCCGCCTTCGATACTGTTGAAACCTGCAATCATACGAAGAAGAGTCGTTTTCCCACAACCTGAAGGCCCAAGAATGGTAAAGAGACTTCCTTTTGGAATTGTAATGTTCAAATTCTCAATAACAGGGACATCGTGATAGATTTTTTTTGCGTTAATAATTTTGATCTCACTCATAGTGAACCTCTTTTACTGTTTAGATTGGATATCTGTAAA
>NZ_CAUQWY010000091.1:0-2821 GCF_963521865.1 uncultured Streptococcus sp. | reverse complement strand
AATCTCAAACAAAAATAGACTATTAATTTCTCATAAACATTCCATTTAACATAATGGCGGTTATACGAAATGCATATTTTAAACACATAAAAATCAAATACTTGTGTTATAGTGATAATGCTCGACGATGTCGAAAAGCCGGCTTGGAAACAAGTCGGCTTTTTTATGAGCAGTTTTGATAGTTCTTGCCAATAAATTTGTTTAAAAAGTAGTCGATTTTGCGATTTTTTAAATTTTATCAATACTTGAATGCTTAAAATTATCCACATTTTTTGTGGATAAAATTTAGGCTATTTTGTACGCTCAGGCTTACGTGAATCTCGGCCCTTTGCGGCTATCTAGGATACTGGAACTTTCCTATGATGAACTCATCAGGAACAGGAAGTTCCATAACATAAAACAAAAATTATAAGTTATTCGATAGGGACCAGAGGATAGTGAAAGCACATGAGAAAACATGAAAAACCCCGGCAGGATGCCGGGGTTTTTTATTGCCTGAATATAGTAATTAGTGGGCAGTATCTGATTGGTTTTGATTGATAAATTTAACCAACGTATCCTGAATAAATTCCTCCAACTCAATACCTTGTTTTTTAATTAATTTTTCTAAATTTTCAATTATTTCATGGTCTAATTCAAACGAAATTTCTGATGAGGTCGCCATTAATAAATCGTAGTTGCTTTCTACCATTTTTCTAAAGACTTCCTCAGGATTATTCTTTAATGGCACGTTGAAAGACAGTCGGAGAGAACTGTTAATAATTTCAACATGTGTATATCCAAGATGTTCTGTACTTTTTCCGACAAATCCTAAATGCTTCATCATGATTCTCGAATCTGGTTATAGCGAATAGCCCTCAATCGAGAGCTATATAAATCAAGCCAGGCTTTCTTTTACAAATTGTGGATCAACAATAAATAATCGAATAAGGGATGTTGCTGCTCCTGAAGGTCTTCTAGCACCTTGTTCCCAAGATTCGAGTGTACGTCTCGAAACACCCAGAAGTTTGGCAAACTGTTCTTGTGTCAGTTGAGCCTTTCTACGAGCTAATGCTACATCGGTCTCAGTGATTACAGTTCTTTTAGCAGCATTATTAGCAAGCATGTCATCTATACCTAGCAAGATTTCAGCTTCAATATCTCTGGTTGCTTCAAAAGCTTCGAGTTCTTTTTCAGTCATTAAACGAGTCATTTAATTTCTCCACCAATGCTTGAAGAGTTTTCTTACTAAGCTGTACCGTTTGCTTTTTACTGTACAGGGTTAATAACCAGATCTCTCCATTTGTTAAACGATTAAAGTAGATGACTCTGACACCACCACTTTTACCCCTACCACCACTCGTCCATCTAATTTTACGAATGCCACCTGAATTAGGCTCTACATCTCCGGCTTCAGGATTTAATGCCAAGAATGTTTTAAATTCTTCGTACTCTTCCTGAGTCCAATAAACAAGACAGTATTTAGTAAATAATGGGGTTTCACATATTGTATACATTGCTGATGTTCATACTACCTTGTAGTAACTCATCATATACCACTATGTAGTATTATTGAATATTAATTTTCAGCTTTTTGGTTGTTTAGATTTAACAAGCAGAGTTCTTATATAATTCTGAGGATAAAGGCTATCAAATATGCATACGTAAAATTCTGCGTGAAACCATATTGAAGAATTCAAAAATCACCCTTTAGATTAGGAGCAATAGGATGAACTACTTTGCACAGGATCCCTTCTAGGTAATGTTACCTAGGAGGAATCATGAAAAGACTGAAATCTCAGTATCATCAATCTGTAAAAAAACCACATCCTAATGATTATTTTTATAAACGCTTTCCTAATGTGAAAAGTGTTTATCATAAAAAATTCAGTACACACCAAGAGAAAAGCTTTTATTCAATTCATTGCATTGAATATAAAAACTATCCTCTTAAACTTCGTGTAGCGCGAGGGCCTGGTCTAGCTGAAGCATGGGATGATCTTCCAGCATATGTCTATAAAGTTGCTAAAAGTTGGAAACATAATTCCAGAAGACAGCATCAGTACTACAAAGAACATGAACAACACTAAGAAAAATGAGGGAGTTTTTCCCTCATTTTTTGTATAAAACTCATTCTAAAAGACTGATTATTAGAAATAGATAAAGGATTCTGCATCATTGAAAGAGTAAAATTTATAAAATCAGAAGTATTGAAATTGCCTTCTGTTAACTTGATGAAATGAGTACTAAAACCTATGAAAAGAGATGAAATTTTAGGACATGACTCTTCTGAAAAAATCATTTTTTGCTTTCTTTATGAAAATGATGAAAAGGTTATCTCGCTGTTCGTTCGCTATTCAGATGAAAATACGATGAATATTGCAAAGCAGTCAGTCACTTTACATAGCCTATTTTGGAAATCAGATACGAGTGCACAAAATTTGAAGGAATTATTTGAAACTGATCCTTCTTTAGTAAATTTAGGCGTAGAGTTTTGGGCAGATTTTTTTCAGATCAATAAAAAATTTCCACCAGGCTTCAATAATGTGAAAGGACCGCTCCATGAATAACAAACTATTTGATCATCTTGTCCTTTCACTAAAAGAAGCAGGTGCCATAAAACGTGATGAAATTCAGGCAAGCCAAGCCACAGACCTTAGGCTGCCTGACTCTAAAGCAGGGTGTGAAAAAATGGGATTAACCCAAGTAGAGTTTTCTATACGTTTACATCTCAGGAAAACAACCAACAGAACTGAAAGTAAATTTAAATAACTTAAAAAGTATTAACTAGGACTTACGCATTGACGGATTCAAAAAAGTATTAAAATACTTTATAAAGTAT
>NZ_CAUQWY010000090.1:0-2827 GCF_963521865.1 uncultured Streptococcus sp. | reverse complement strand
AATGTAGAAAGGAGTAGTCTATGTATAACATACTAAAACGAAGCCTTGCAACTTTTTCCTTTGTTTTAATTGCTTTTGTTAGCCTTTTCTTTATTAGCCAATATAAAAGTGAAATGTTGGGTGGATACAGTAAGATGATTTCTGTAGAGAAATCTACTACTACCATTAAGAAGGATTTAGAAGAGATTGCAAAAGATAAACAGAGTGTTTTAGCTCGTAGGATTGTTTCTGTAAAGGATAATGTTAGGGGAAAGACAGAAAATACCTATATACCAATTGGAGGTGAACTACCTGTAGATTTACCATTACAACAAGATCAAAACCTAATCCAAAATGCATCTGATGACACCTTATATTTGATTGTAAGAGGAAACTTAAGTGCACAGGAACTAACACAAATTTTAAACCAAAAAGGACATCAAGCTATTGTTGAACAATCAAGTTCTGGTTTGACCTTGTTAAAGGTATTTTTGACTTATCCTCAATCGATTACTTTTACATTAGTTTTGATAATTGCTTTTGGGACTCTGACACTAGCTGATTACATAGCGAAACTGCGTTCTGTAAGTATAGAACGATTGTCAGGTAGAGGGAAATATCAAATTGCTTTGAGAAATATTAGCAAAGATAGTATTTTCTTAATATTGATAGCAAGTATAGTTTATTTAGCGACAGTTTTATTCTTATTCTCTACTAGAACTGTAAACATTTTGTCGTTAAGTCTAGTATTTTATCCTTTACTTTCTTGGTTATTTCTTTTACTTTTTTTAAATTTCTTTTTATCAAATATTTTTTACCATATTTTACAAAAGCAAGCTCTTAATCTATCCATAAAAGGTAAGGCACCTTTGCATCTTGTGTTCATTTTGGTTATTTTGACGCAGTTACTATCTCTTTTAATCGTGATGTATAGCGTTTATGGTGTTGTTAACTTAAATCAACAATTGTCAACATTACAAGTAGGACGAGATGAATGGAGTAAGCATTCTAATTATTTTGCTACTAATGAATTATATACTGGAGAGTCAAATAAAGACAGAGAAGCAGAAGTAGCTTTTTATTCAGAACTTAGTCAAAAAACAAATCTCCTTTATATAGATACAAATCTAGATAAAATTGCTTTTCAAAAGAGTTCTTCAGCTAATTCTTATTATCCTACCCCAGATATGGTATCAAATGAAATTCGTGTGAATCGACGTTTTGTTGAAAAAAGTGGCATTCAGTTGAGTATGCAAGCTAAAGCATTCTTTGAACAGATGGGAGATTTTGATCGTCTCGTGTTAATACCAAAGAATCAAGAATCAAACTTTTCAGAATTACATAAGGCTTGGTTGCGATATGAACAAAAAGGCTTTGCTCCAGATGATGCTCCTGTAAAAAAGAAAGATCCTAATGAGAAAATTGAGATAGCCACTTATCAAGGCGGTGAAAATCTATTTGTTTACCCTATCTTCACTTCGGTTAATTACTTAGTGAATCAAAATGCTTTTGTTCATGAACCAATTATTACTGTGTTTGGTTCTGCTTATGAAAATAGAACAATTCGCCAATTCTCTTTGGCACATTATATTTTTGATAAACCCGAGGTAGTGAAAGAATTGATTTCTAAATACAAGTTAACAGCTAGTATTGGTAGTTTTTCAAATGGCATGTATTCATTTGAAAATAGAATTCAAAAAGTAGAGACAGATAGATTTATATTATTTTTTGCGATGATTATTAGTTTTGTGAGTTCCATTTTATTGATGGTATTACTGAACACTCTTTACCTCTATCAAGGGCGCAAAACTTATTTCATTGAGAGATTAGCAGGGAAGTCACTTTTTGAAATTCATCATGTTTATTTTTCAATTTTATCTAGTAGCTATATTTTTTGTACTTTATTGTCAGTAATATTAGGCTTCAATTTGTTTGTAATTTCTATTCCTTTGCTCTCATTGCTATTATTTACAGGAATTTTTCTTCTTCAACTGAGACAAGATAAAAAGGCTAATATTTTATATCTAAAAGGAGGTTAGTATGATTGAATTGAAAGATATTTGTAAACAATTTGATGATTATGTTATTTTTAAAGACTTTAATTATCAATTTCATGAAGGTCAGACCTATGCTTTGATAGGTGAGTCTGGAGCAGGCAAAACAACTCTTTTAAATATTATAGGTAAGTTAGAAACTGTCCAAAGCGGTTCAGTAGAAGTTGATGGTAAGGACTTAAAACAAATTAAGGAAAAAATCTATTTTAAGGATTATGTAAGCTACTTATTTCAAAATTATGGTTTAATTGAAAATAAGAGTATTAAAGATAATTTAGAACTTGCATTTATCGGTAGAAAAGAAAGCAAAAAAGAACAAGAAGTTCTTATGAAAGAAGCCTTGGAGCATGTTCATTTACAATTAGATTTAAAACGTAAGATTTTTACTCTTTCAGGTGGTGAAGCGCAGCGTGTCGCAATTGCTAAAATAATGTTAAAGGATTCCCCAATAATCTTAGCAGATGAACCAACAGCCTCTCTTGATAGTAGGAATAGTCTTGAAATTATTGACCTTATTCTTGGATTACGGAATGAAAAACGTACGATTATTATTGCAACTCATGATAGTAGTGTATATGAACGAATGGATCAGGTTGTAGAAATTAGAAAGGAAAAGATATGAAAACAAGATTTAGTTTGACAACAATTTTTTTCCAAGTAATGATTTTTGGTTCTTCTCTCTTTGTAATACTGACTCAATTTGGTTTACTACGTCAACCTACAAAGCTAATTATACAGATGATTTGCTTACTAAGTTTGTTATCTTTAGCTATAGCGATTTGGAATTATGTACG
>NZ_CAUQWY010000089.1:0-2875 GCF_963521865.1 uncultured Streptococcus sp. | reverse complement strand
CCACAGACGATTTGACGGGCTTCTTCTTCGCCAACGTTAACCTGACAAACATGGAGGTGAGTTTCTGGCACATCTTCACAAGACAAGACCTCACCGACGACAATTTTTGAGAGACCAGCAGCAGGTGATTCGACACCTTCTACCTCGATCCCTGTAGTTGACATTTTTTCAGCCAACTCTTGTGATGGAACATCAATGTCCACCAATTCTTTTAACCATTTATAAGATACAAGCATAATTTAGTTTTCCAGAATGACAGTTGTCACACTGGTTCTTTTCCTTTCCTATCATTTCAATGGAAGAATCATCTTCTTACCTTAATTTCTTTCTTAGTAACCAATCCGTATCTACTTTTTGACCAACCATAAAATGATGTTGGCTAAATTTTTCAAAACCATATCGATTATAAAATGCTTGAGCTTTTGTATTATGCTCCCAAACACCTAACCAAGCCCAGGAAAAACTATTTTTTATAGCAAGTTCCAGAGCGAATTCAAACAGTTGCTTACCAAGTCCAAATTCTTGATATGTTTGTAGCACATAGAGGCACTGAATTTCAAAAGCATCCTCTAATTTTCTCTCAGTCTGAGCACTTCCCCAGTTGACTTTGAGAAAACCAGCTATCTCCTCTTCATGCATAATGAAATAGGTTTCGGATTCTGGATTTCCCAACTCAGTTAACAAAGTTTTCAGACTATAAGCCTCTTCAAAGTATTCCTGTAACTGCTCTTCTGTATTATCATGAGCAAATGTTTCACGAAAGGTTTGTTTGGCTATTTTAGCCAACACCTCAACATCTGCCATTTCTACTTTTCTAATCATTATTTAAACTGTTCTGAGAAGCGGACATCTCCTTGGTAGAAGCCACGGATATCGTTGATTCCGTAACGGAGCATAGCTACGCGCTCTTGACCAAGACCAAAGGCAAAGCCAGAGTAAACAGTCGCATCGATACCACTCATTTCAAGGACACGTGGGTGAACCATACCGGCCCCCATAATTTCGATCCAACCTGTTTTCTTACATACGTTACAGCCTTCTCCACCACACTTGAAGCAAGAAACATCCACCTCAACAGATGGCTCTGTGAATGGAAAGTAAGATGGACGCAGACGGATCTGACGCTCTTCACCAAACATTTTTTGCACAATCAACTGAAGGGTTCCTTGAAGATCAGCCATTGAGATATTTTTCCCAACAACCAAGCCTTCAATTTGGTGGAACTGGTGACTGTGGGTCGCATCGTCTGTGTCACGACGGAAGACACGCCCTGGCGAAATCATCTTCAAAGGACCTTTTGAGAAATCATGGGCATCCATAGCACGCGCTTGAACTGGAGACGTGTGGGTACGGAGCAAGATTTCTTCTGTGATATAGAACGTGTCCTGCATATCACGGGCTGGGTGGTCTTTTGGAAGGTTCATACGTTCAAAGTTATAGTAGTCTTGCTCCACTTCAAAACCATCCACGACTTGGTAACCCATACCGATAAAGATATCTTCGATTTCTTCACTGGTTTGTGTCAAAACATGACGGTGACCAGTCGCAACAGGACGACCTGGAAGCGTCACATCGATACTCTCGCTAGCCAGTTGAGCTGCGACTTTCTTTTCTTCCAAGAGTTTAGCTGTTTCTTCAAAGGCTGCTGTCAAGACATCACGAGCTTCATTGACGTGTTTCCCAATGATTGGACGCATCTCAGCAGAAACATCTTTCATCCCTTTGAGGATTTCAGTGAGCGAACCCTTTTTACCAAGGACAGAGACACGCAAATCTTGCATCTCTTTTTCATTTTCAGCAGTAATCTGCTTCAAGCTAGCCAGCGTTTCTTCACGAAGCGCTTTTAATTGTTCTTCAATAGTTGACATAATTCCTCCATCAGTCGCTTATCAGATAAAAAGAAAACCACATGCCAAAAACTCCACTCGGAGCGTTGACACGCGGTACCATCCGTTTTCATCTGACAAGTCAGACCTTCATTTCTAAATCCATGCGCAAGTGAATTCACCCAGCTTTCATATAGAGAGCTTGCAGTCACGGCTCTCCTCCCTGATATACTTCCCTTGAGTTACTAGTCTTGCAGATTTCTATTCAATTACTACATAGTTTATCAGATTTTTAGTTAAAAAACAAGTTAGATTAGATTAATTTCAGTATAAAACTCGTTCCTTTTTCTGTTGCTCCATCTTCCACAAATCCAAGCGACTTGAAACACCTCCTAGAAGCATGATTGTAGGTATAGATTTCCTTGACTTTCAATTCTTTCCATCCTTTTACTCGAGCCAATTCAATCAAAATACTTAGAATCTTTTTCCCAAGTCCTCGATGTTGGTAAGCGGAATCCCAATCACAATGGGGAGATTATCCTGAGATAGAGTAACATCCCCAATTGGAAACCATTCTCCCTTGTCCTTGACTTCAATCCAAAAAAGCTCACCATGCTGATCCAAATAGGAATACATAGCTTCCAAGGTCGCTGGACTGTAAGGTCTCTTCACACCATCTACGAGGTAAACCAAGTTCACATCCTGATACCAAGCAAAAGCTTCCTCACAATGATTGACCTTATAAAAAGGAACAAGACGCAGTGCATTATCTATTTGTAAAATCCGTTTCATCTGCTTTACTTTTCAACAAGAGAGTTGCTGCTTGATTAAAACCATCACACCAGTTATACCATTTTGCTTCATACTCATCTTGAGCTAAGATATGATTTTTTAAATCCAGAACAGAGTAAATCTTTCTTTCCTCACAAGCTTGCGCATAGAGATGATATAGTTCATCACCGCCGTCTCTATCAAACTCAGCAGAAATCGTATCCCGACCTGCCAATAAAGCCTGATAAGCCCTGTGATGCCCATCTGTAATCAACAAG
>NZ_CAUQWY010000088.1:0-2901 GCF_963521865.1 uncultured Streptococcus sp. | reverse complement strand
AAGACCTTAAACTTGTAAGTCAGGTCTTCTTGGTATTCCTTGATGAGTTCTTTTTGCTGGTCGATGATTTGCAGGCTATTTTGGATAATATCCACATCGTCCTTGATAGCTTGAACGCGGTCAGTAGTGCTCAAGACTTCATCTGTGATGGCTTGGCGATTTTTTGTGATCAGGTAACTTCCGGCTGCAGCTCCTGCAAATAGCAGTAGGTTGGATAATTTCATGGCAACTCCTTAGGCGTTTTTGATAGTTTCAGCGACTTGAGCGAGTTTGTCAAAGTCTGGTTCGTGGGCGATAAAATCAATCTTGAGGTCATCGTCCGCACTGTAGCGAGGCACGAGGTGAACGTGGGTATGAAAGACTGTTTGTCCTGCGATTTCTTCACAATTGGCAATGATATTCATGCCAGCAGCCTTGGTAGCTTTCATAACTTTTTGAGCTACTTTTGGTACTTGGGCAAAGAGTTGGCTGGCGCTAGTAGCGTCCATTTCCAAAAGATTGCGATAGTGTTCTTTTGGCACGACCAAGGTGTGTCCTGGTGTCACTTGAGAGATATCAAGAAAGGCAAGAACCTGCTCATCTTCATATACTTTTGAAGCAGGAATTTCCCCTGCAATGATTTTACAAAAAATGCAATCTGACATAAAATCTACCTCTACTGTATTGAATTTTGATATAATATAGCTACATTATACCAGATTTGGAGAAAATATGTTAGAAATTAAAAACCTGACAGGTGGCTATGTCCATGTCCCTGTCTTGAAAGATGTGTCCTTTACTGTTGAAAGTGGGCAGTTGGTCGGTTTGATTGGTCTCAATGGTGCTGGTAAATCGACGACTATTAATGAGATTATCGGTCTCTTGACACCTTATAGCGGTTCTATCAATATCAATGGCCTGACCCTGCAAGGAGATGCAACTAGCTACCGCAAGCAAATTGGTTACATTCCCGAGACACCTAGCTTGTATGAGGAATTGACCCTCAGAGAGCATATCGAAACGGTTGCTATGGCTTATGGCATTGAGCAGAAAGTGGCTTTTGATCGAGTAGAACCTTTGTTAAAAATGTTCCGTCTGGACCAGAAATTAGATTGGTTCCCTGTTCATTTTTCAAAAGGGATGAAGCAGAAGGTCATGATTATCTGTGCTTTTGTGGTAGATCCAAGTCTTTTTATCGTGGATGAGCCTTTCCTTGGTCTTGATCCGCTGGCTATTGCGGACTTGATCCAACTTTTGGAAGTGGAAAAGCAAAAGGGCAAGTCCATTCTCATGAGTACCCACGTGCTGGATTCGGCGGAGAAGATGTGTGATGCCTTTGTCATTCTTCACAAAGGGGAAGTGCGTGCTAAGGGAAATCTCTTGCAACTGCGCGAAGCCTTTGACATGCCTGAGGCTAGTTTGAATGATATTTACTTGGCTCTGACCAAAGAGGGGGACCTATGAAAGACTTGTTTTTAAGGAGAAAGCAGGCTTTTCGTAAGGAGTGTGTCGGTTATCTGCGTTATGTTCTCAATGACCACTTTGTCTTATTCCTGCTTGTTCTGCTGGGCTTTCTAGCCTACCAGTACAGTCAACTCTTACAACATTTTCCTGAAAATCATTGGCCTATTCTTTTATTTGTAGGAATTACCTCTGTTTTACTTTTGCTTTGGGGAGGAATTGCCACCTATATGGAGGCTCCAGACAAGCTCTTTCTCTTAGTCGGAGAAGAGGAAATCAAACTCCATCTCAAGCGTCAAACTGGCATTTCCCTAGTCTTTTGGCTCTTTGTCCAGACCCTTTTCTTGCTGTTATTTGCACCCTTATTTTTAGCCATGGGTTATGGCTTGCCTGTTTTTCTGGTCTATGTGCTTTTATTGGGAGTAGGAAAATATTTCCTCTTTCGTCAAAAGGCCAGCAAATTTTTCACGGAAACTGGACTGGACTGGGATTATGTCATTGCCCAAGAAAGCAAGCGTAAGCAAGTCTTGCTTCGTTTCTTTGCCCTCTTTACGCAGGTCAAGGGGATTTCAAACAGCGTCAAGCGTCGTGCCTATCTGGACTTTATCCTAAAGGCTGTTCAGAAGGTGCCTGGGAAGATTTGGCAAAATCTCTATCTGCGTTCTTATCTGCGAAATGGAGACCTCTTTGCCCTCAGCCTTCGTCTGCTCTTGCTTTCCTTGCTGGCGCAGGTCTTTATCGAGCAAGCTTGGATTGCGACAGCAGTGGTGGTTCTCTTTAACTACCTCTTGCTCTTCCAGTTGCTGGCTCTCTATCATGCCTTTGACTACCAGTATTTGACCCAACTCTTTCCACTGGACAAGGGGCAAAAGGAAAAAGGCTTGCAGGCGGTAGTTCGAGGATTGACCAGTTTGGTCTTAGTAGTGGAATTAGTTGTTGGGTTGATTACCTTCCAAGAAAAACTAGCCCTTCTAGCCTTACTAGGAGCTGGTTTGGTTTTACTAGTCTTGTACTTACCTTATCAGGTAAAACGTCAGATGCAGGACTAACATTGCTTATTTGACACTAAAAAAGAAGTTGAGTTCAGTCTGTCTCAACTTCTTTTATTTTCTACAAGATAATGGTTGGTCCGTAGAGACTCAACTTGGTCTTGACTTGGTCAAAGTGGAAGCGGTCATAGGCTCGCCAAGCGGCGCGAGTAGGAGCATCTGGATTGAGGGCGCTGAGTCCCATGAGAAGACTGGAAGTCTGGTAAAATTTTTCCAGTTCAATCAAGACTCGATTATCCACTGTCTCAGCCTTGGCTAGAAAGCCAAGAATAGAGTTTAATTGCTCCTGAAAGCGGACGTCGTCAGCGGTTGCCTGTTTGCATGTTTGGTAGGCTTTGTTTAAGTCAATAATCAAAGTCTGAGCTCTTTTGATAGGGTCTGTATCTGTCATGAGAATTCCTCCTTTAATCTG
>NZ_CAUQWY010000087.1:0-2964 GCF_963521865.1 uncultured Streptococcus sp. | reverse complement strand
GAAGTTACAGTAGGAGATGCAACAGTAGTCGCAACGAAGAATGGCTCAACATGGACTTTATCGCCAACGACAACAGGTGTAAGTATTGATTCAAGAACTGGAGTAGTAACAGTAGCGCACAATGCAGCAAGTGCAGGAACACAAGTCAGCGCAACTGCTAAACACGGCAACAGTGACGCAAGTACAGCAGCAAGTGTTGCCCTACCAGGTAAAGCAGCAACACCAGCAGCACCAACAGTAGCAAGTGACGAAGCAAATGCACGAGTAACCGTAACGCCAAGTGCAGATGCAGACCGAGTAGAAGTTACAGTAGGAGATGCAACAGTAGTCGCAACGAAAACTGGCTCAACATGGAGTCTATCACCAGCTAAAGACGGTGTAAGTGTAGATCCAACAAACGGAGTAATCACTGTAGCACACAATGCGGCAAGTGCAGGAACACAAGTTAGAGCAACAGCAAAACACGGAAACAGTGACGCAAGTACAGCATCAACAGCAAACTTACCAGCCAAAGAAACAACACCAAATGCACCAACGGTAGTAAGCGATACAGCAAATGCACGAGTAACAGTAACGCCAAGTGCAGATGCAGACCGAGTAGAAGTTACAGTAGGAAACTCAACAGTAGTCGCAACGAAAACTGGCTCAACATGGAGTCTAACACCATCTAAAGACGGTGTAAGTGTAGATTCAAGGACTGGAGTAGTCACTGTAGCGCACAATGCAGCAAGTGCAGGAACACAAGTCAGCGCAACTGCTAAACATGGAAACAGTGACGTAAGTACAGCGTCAAGAGCAAACTTACCAGCAAAAGAAACAACACCAAATGCACCAACGGTAGTAAGCGATACAGCAAATGCACGAGTAACAGTAACGCCAAGTGCAGATGCAGACCGAGTAGAAGTTACAGTAGGAGATGCAACAGTAGTCGCAACGAAAACTGCAGGTGAAGCAGCAATTCCAGGTGTCCACAACAATGGAGACCTAGAAGAGCTGAAGACCGCAGCGAAAGTATTACCTAATACTGGCACAGAAAATTCAGTATTAGCTATTCCAGTTGCAATTACAAGTGCTTTACTTAGTTTGAGTCTTGTAGGGGGGCGTCGTCGTAAAGAAAACTAAGAAGCTTAGTTAGTATGTTTACTTGCTAAAATGGCTAGCAAAATTATAAGAGTTGAATAATTATCTAAAACCTCCAGGTTAGTGAATTAAATCATAGTTTCTAATCTGGAGGTTTTCATAGTGGATTGAAACTAGAATAGTGCACTACAACTGCTAAAACATTTCTAGAAATTAATTTAACTTCCCTAATCGATTCGTTCATATCTTATTTCAATCTACTATATGGTTCAATTGACTATAAAACGACCGAGTTTACTAGAAGTCTTCAATCTTCAGATGAAGGAGAAGTTTCTTGGGTACAAAAAGACCAGATTCCAAACTTGGATCTGGCCTATGATATGTTACCTTTGATGGAGATGATGGAAGCTCCGGACAAATCTGAATTTTTCTACCCTCGCCGTACAGAAGACGATTGGGAAAAGAAAATTTTCTAGTCTTTTACTAAATAACCTAGCTGATCCAAGGCCTCCTCGATATAGTGGAGGTCTTGTTGTGTTTCGGCTTCGACTAGGTGGTAATGGACACCATCTGTTAATTCAGATAAAGGTCTAAAATCAGAATGCTCGACTTGTTCTAGAAAATGTTGAACATCTCTGCGGCAAGACAGTTTAAGCAAGGTTTCAATTTCTCCATAAACGGGATGGTCAATCAAAGTGTTCTGGACACGTCCTCCATTATCGACGATAGCAAGGAGTTCTTGACCGATTTCTTCAACTTCATGTTTCACCTTGAAAAGTTTGTGAACATAAGGATTGGTTTCAATTTGCTTATAGATGTAGCCACGATTAGTGGATAGGATAGGAGCACCATCGGCTCTCAAAATTGCAATGTCCTGCACAATGACCTGACGTGTGACATGAAAATGTTCCGCCAAACTTTGGCCATTAAGGGCTTTAGGAGCTTCTTTCAAGAGTTGGAGCAGGGCTTGTTTGCGATCTTTTGTCATAGCTTTTCCTTTTAACGGCGTTTTCGAAGCACTTTATAGACAGCTAGTGCTAATGTATAGTCTACCATACTATGTATAATTGTACCAAATCCAACTAGCACAAATAGAACATAAAACATATTTTCTACATTGGTACCAGAAGTTGCGTAAAAAAGGACACAGGCTAATACTTCAGCAAGGGCATGAATAAGCGCTAAAACAAAGTTAAAAATCCAGGAAGATTTTGGTTTATCTAGTGTATCTGGGAATTTTTGTAGGTAAAGAGCCCCCAAAGTCCCAAAAAAGATATGGGAAAAAGCCCGAAATACGATAACCATGGGATAGCCAGCCATCAAAAATCCAAAACTAGAGGCTATGATGACAAAAATTGCCATCAAGGGCGACAAGAACATAGCGATAAAAATAGCGATGTGGCTTCCCAAAGTGTAAGAAGCAGGAGGAATGACAATTTTAAAAGGCATAACAATTGGAATCAAAATTGCAATAGCCGTTAAGAGGGCAGTCATTGTCATAAATTGTGTCTTTTTCCGTGTGTTCATAAGAATCTCCTTTTTAACTGTATATACACTAGTATAGTACTATAAACAAGACAATAAAGCAAGGATTTACTTGGGTTTATAGGTCGTTTTTTAATTAAAGACTCGTAAACATTTCACTAAAAATCAAAACTATACAGAGCGAAATCTCCACCTTCAAGTATGAAAGTGGAGATTGTTTTTATTTCTTCAAAGTTTGTAATCTTGGAACAATAGCTAGGGTTAGAACTGCGGAAATGACTAATTCGGCAATCGAATTTGTTGAGATAACAGTTGCTAGGAGTTTTTGGATATTACCATCAAAGACATTTCCAAAAAGGTAGAAAATTCCACCAAGTACAAAGACTGTGTTGGTAAGTG
>NZ_CAUQWY010000086.1:0-3031 GCF_963521865.1 uncultured Streptococcus sp. | reverse complement strand
CTTTACTTATAAACAGCTAATTTGCTCCATTTTAAACCTCATTTTCCTCCTCTTTCAGATTAGCCAAAATTCTTTCTTGAAAGGCTTCAAACTGACGAATTTCTTCCTCTGAAAATCCTTTGTAAAAGATCGTATCCAATTTCTGACTGACACGATGCCCCACTTCTTTCTGAGACTCTCCCAACTCTGTTAAAACCAAATACTTCTTACGCTTATCTTCTCCACATGGATTAACGGTTACAAGATTTTGTTCCTCAAGCTTTTTTATCATAGTCGTCAGAGTATTATTAGCAAGTCCAGTCGCCAAAGCAATGTCTGTCGCAGTTGCGCAGCCAGTTTCACTATTCCATAAAACCGCTAAAATCTTACCCTGTTCACTCCGATAAAGAGCTTCAGGGTCTTGGCTCAGTAACTTTTGAAAAATCCGCCCATTCAACAAACGAATATGATGGGCTAGCAAATGACTATCTTTCATGACACCTCCAATTTATTTCTATATCGAAACGAATAAAGTAATTGTAACACTCATTATTCCAACTGTCAACTATTTCGATTTAGAAATAATTTTTCCCAGTAAAAAAATCTCCCACCCAAGGTAGAAGAATTTTTTAATCTTATAAATTTAATCCGTCATATCCGATACCAACGTTCGATGCTCCAACGGAATACTGCACATAACTAGCAAGAAAATAAAACCTGACTGAATCCAGAAGAGGGCCAAATCAAAGATTCCGTGCACAGCAACCACTGTAAGGAAAGATAGATAAAGACCGATAATCGGACGTTTCCCCGACTCCTGACTCATATCCATCATCAAGCGAACAGGAGCAACAGAAGACAAAACTAATAAAATAGTCCCCACAATTCCGTAACTCAGAATCGTATCGATATATAGACTGTGAGCATGTTCATGATAAGGAGCATGTATCCGAGGATACGAGTGCATGTAGGTCAATGGCCCTTCACCCCAGAAAGGATTTTGCTTAAATAAGGCCATCCCAGCATCCCAGATAGAAATGCGTTCTTCCATAGAAGAGTCTAAAGTCCCCATCCGAACTCCTAAATCACTGGAAAAGAGGAAACTCAAACCAATCGCAAAGACCCCAATACTAAGCCAAAAGGCCTTCCAGTTTTTAATGGTCGTAAAGAGATAAATAATAGCTCCAGCAATAATAGCAGGAAAGGCAGTTCGATTTTGAGTAAAGTTCAATCCAAAGAGATTCACAAAGCCTGCAATCACACAGAATACTTTCAACCAATTCAACTTGGTCGTTGTAAACAGATAGAAGGCAATCATGATACAGAAACAACAAATAATTCCATAATAATTAGGATTAAAGAAGGTCACTTCTGCACGATTCTGATGCCAGACCTGCATATTGGGTGAAAGAAAAGCATAGTTGAATTTCTTCACAATTTGGAAATGTTCTAAACTCGCAAAAGCAGCTGACAAGACGCTACCAAACAAGACGAGCTGCAAAATCAAGCGAAAGAATCTATGTGATAAAACCGACTGATAGTGCAAAAAGAAAACAGTAAATAGAAACATTCCTACTGAAGCCACAAGACCCATCCAATTTTGTGCAAAAATGGATATAATAGTACTATAGCCAAGAAAAAGAAGCAGCATTGGATGCTCCCCCATTTTCTGAAGAATACTTTTCATGTCTCCTGTAAAAATTAAACTGATAATATATAAACAGAATACAACTGCAAAAAGATAAAAGGGTAAAAAGATACTCAGGATAATTCCCAATAAAATCAGCTCTTTACTAGACAACCCTTTCAGCTTTTTAATAAAGCCTATTGATTTCAAAATGAATCCTTTCTCTCCAAATCAGTTGATTCAGATAATAGTAAGCTACCCTTTATTGTACCACTTTTTTAGCAATTTGAAAACAAAGGAAACGTTTCCTAGGTAAAAAAGGGAGCAAAAATACTGGAATTTCAAAACTCAATCTTAATGATTGCATTTTCTCTAAGAAAATCATGCCGTAAATAGTAGGCATATGTTAAAATAGTAGTAATAAAATATAGATTAGGCGCAACTATCCAAACTAGATTCAAATCATATACTATTCTTAAAGAAAGGCAACACTATGAAATCCTACCAAGCTGTCTATCAGATTCTAACTAAAGAAACCGACTATATCAGCGGAGAAAAAATTGCAGAAGAACTATCCCTAAGCCGAACATCAATTTGGAAAGCCATCAAGCGACTAGAACAAGAAGGCATTGAAATTGATAGCATCAAAAACAAAGGATATAAACTGATGAATGGTGACCTTATTCTCCCAGAGATTCTAGAAGAAAATCTTCCAATTAAAGTCAGTTTTAAACACGAAACAAAATCAACACAACTAGATGCAAAAGAAGCAATTGATTTAGGATATGAAGCAAATACCCTCTATCTAGCTTCCTATCAAACAGCAGGCCGAGGTCGTTTTCAACGTTCCTTCTACTCACCACAAGGTGGTATTTATATGACACTCCATCTTAAACCAAATCTCGCCTATGACAAATTACCATCCTACACACTACTTGTAGCTGGAGCTGTCTACAAAGCCATTAAGAACCTAACTTTAATAGATGTCGACATAAAATGGGTCAATGATATCTACCTAAACAATCATAAAATTGGAGGAATCCTTACTGAGGCAATGACGTCTGTAGAAACAGGCCTAGTCACAGATATCATTATTGGAGTAGGAATCAACTTTACTATTAAAGACTTCCCCCAGGAATTAAAAGAAAAAGCTGCTAGTTTATTTAAAGCACCAGCACCTATAACAAGAAATGAATTAATCATAGAGATATGGCGTGCTTTCTTCGAAACACCTGCAGAAGAGCTATTATACCTATACAAAAAACAGTCCTTCGTTCTAGGAAAAGAAGTGACTTTCACACTAGATCAAAAAGACTACAAGGGGCTTGCTAAAGACATCTCTGAAAGTGGTAAACTTTTAGTTCAATGTGATAACGGAAAAGAAATTTGGCTAAATAGCGGAGAAATTTCACTAAAGAGTTGGAA
>NZ_CAUQWY010000085.1:0-3052 GCF_963521865.1 uncultured Streptococcus sp. | reverse complement strand
TAGATCCTAAGACAGGAACGGTCACTCCTACAGAGACTAGAACGTATGGCCCAACCAAAGCGCCAACAGTTGAGACAAGACCTGTCCCATCTCCAGTCCGTTACGAAGGTGACACAAGTCGTGACAAAGATTCAGATCCAGTTAGAGAAGAAGGAACTCCTGGAGAAGACACGATCACGACAACGTACACAGTGGATCCTAATACAGGAGCGATTACTCCAACAGTAGGTGATCCAGTTCGTACGAAACAACCAACAGACACAGTTATCAAAGTAGGAACAAAACCAAAAGTTGAAACAACTACAGATCCTGAAGGTCGAACTGTCACTACTACGACAACGTACAAAGTAGATCCTAAGACAGGAACGGTCACTCCTACAGAGACTAGAACGTATGGCCCAACAAGTAAAAACGGTGAACCAGAAGTTCAAACAGAAACCCCAGAATACACAGGTCCAATCTCGTCAAACGGAGTGGATGGAAACGGGAACTTAATAGATCCGCCAACAGTTGAATTACCAGAATTCAACGGTGGAGTAAATGGAGAACTTCCAGATCCAGTAGAATTACCAAAAGTTAAGTTAATCATCACTAAATGGATTGATGAACAAGGTAATGAATTGAAGCCAGCAGATGCGAAAGCTCCAGCAGTATTAGGTGAAGCGAATGAAGCATTTGAACATGGTGAAATTGAAGGTTACGTATTTGTAAGAACAGATGTTAATGAAGAAGGTGATGTTGTAACTCATGTCTTCAGAAAAGTTACTCCAACTAAACCAGAAGGTAATGGGGAACAACAAGGTGGAGATAACACACCACAACCAACACCTGGAGTACCAACTGATAACACAGAACGTAAACCTGAAACAGAAAAACCTACTGTGCCAGATACCAAACAGGCTGAACAACCAACTCAAACAGTTGATGCTCAGGTAGCTCCTTCTCAAAATCAAGCAGTATTGCCAAATACTGGTACGAAAGCAGATCGTGCTACAGGTGCATTAGGTGCTCTCTCTCTTCTTGGAGCATTTGGTTTGCTATTTGCTAAAAAGAAGAAAGACGATGAAGAAGAAACACGAAACAATTAAGATGAGTCATTAAATTGAACTGAAAATGGGTTGTGTTAATTCTTAGAGGAAGTAACGGATAGAAAGAAGTTTAAAAGCTACTTTCTATCCGCCTTTCTTTAGAATAAATGTAAGCGCTTTAATAAAGACGTAAAGGAGAAATTTTGATATGGTTGAATATAGATTAAGAGATATTTTGAGTGAAATAAACGGAACAAGTTGGTATTGGATTTATAGGCTTGAACGTGATAATAGGAGGACTACAGGACGTGTTAATGTGAGATATTACAATGGTGCCTTATTGATAAGATGGGATGAAGAAAGCCTTAGAGTGCGATTTGGAGATAATCCTCCATTAAGTTTTAGTGATAGAATAGTTGTGGATTTCGAAAATGATACGATTATTATCAGAGATAGCGGTTGGAAAATTTATTTAGATACAAGATCATAGGATTTATTAGTTAAGATTTCCGAGCTAATACACTAAAAGTAAAAGAGAATTTGAAAGGGAGACACTGTAAGTATGAAAAATAATTATGATGATTATTTAAACTTAATGTTTGATAAAGGCATAATTGCAGATTTAAAAGGAAAAAATCAAGAAGAGAATCCTAGTTTAGAAAATGTTGATGAATTAGCTGATTATCTTATAAATTATGTGAAAAGACATTATACTATCTATGAATACTATGTTTCTCCAAATATCTCCAATTTTTATAGTAAGCATAGAAAGTTTACAAGATTCATTTTTATATGTCTTTCTTTGTTTGATTCTGAAAGTGATATCAGTAGTCTTTTAAAAAAATATAAATTTAATGAAGATTCGATATGGGAAATCGAACATATTGTTCCTCAAAATCAGTACTTCAATAAATTTAATAAAAAAAATTCTAAGCTGAAAAATAGAATCGGTAATCTGACTTTGTTAACCAAAAAAACAAATCAAGAGATTAGTAATGGATCATTTGCTAAAAAGAAGGAAAGTTTAACTTGTGAGGAAAAATATTTAAAAATTAATAATATATTTAAAATAGATAAAGTGCATATTTCAAAAAAAGATATATGTGAGCGAGAGAAGGAAATAAATAAATATATATATGATATCTTTATAAAAGATAGAGGAAAATTATTGCAAGATAAATTACATGAATTTATAGATGCCCAAGGATAGAATCGGTGTTAATTGGCATTAAATTGCCTATAGATTTTAACTTTTCTCATCTTTTATAAAATCCATATCTTTCATACAATTTGGTGAGGGTTTACCTTTGCAGATTGTATAGAGTCAATGAAGATGCTGGGGAAAAAGTCTTGGAAATCAGAAGAACGCATAGTATCAGGTGTTGAACCTTGATATTATGCGTTTTATTGTTGGAAGATTTACTTCATTTTCTCCTGAAATTGAGTTTTTTGCCTAATATACCATTTGCTATAAAATAAGCGCAACCAAGTCATAACAAGGAATCTATCAGAATTTCCAAACTACCGGTAAATTAGATAAAAATAATTATCGGAGGAAAGGTATTATACTATGATGATTCAACTAAGCGATTTAGGTCAAGTTTACCTTGTTTGTGGCGAGACATATAGGTGGCAGAGAATAGACTCCTTAGTCTATTTAGTTAAAAGCTAATTGGAATTAGATCTCTTTTCAGGGCAGGGCTTGCTCTTTTGTGGTGGACGCATACGTTTTACCTGATATTTACTCGATATTCTCGAGAAAAATTCCAGGAGCTACAATGAATATAAATCAACTGATGTGATAGGAGATGATGGATTTATTTTATAGGTAGAGGAGGAATCGCTTTTTGTTCTTAATTCAGTAATATAATAACATATTATGAATGTTAAAAATTTTTAATTTTATTTGATGAGATAAACGGGTTTATAGTTGTTTAATTATGTCAAAAATGGTATAATTGAGCTGTGATAGCTGTGATAGCTGTGATAGCTGTGATAGCTGTGATAGCTGTGATAGCTGTGAT
>NZ_CAUQWY010000084.1:0-3080 GCF_963521865.1 uncultured Streptococcus sp. | reverse complement strand
CGGCAGCCTACGTTATGATGGCCTTGCGTGTAGCTTACTTCAAGGTTCACCATCCCATTTATTATTACTGTGCTTACTTCTCCATCCGTGCTAAGGCTTTTGATATCAAGACCATGGGTGCGGGCTTGGATGCCATCAAACGCAGAATGGAAGAAATCTCTGAAAAACGGAAGAACAATGAAGCCTCTAATGTGGAAATTGATCTTTATACAACTCTTGAGATTGTCAATGAGATGTGGGAACGAGGTTTCAAGTTTGGCAAACTCGATCTCTACCGTAGTCAGGCGACAGAGTTCCTCATCGATGGGGGCACCCTCATTCCGCCTTTTGTAGCTATGGATGGTCTGGGAGAGAACGTTGCTAAGCAGTTGGTGCGAGCGCGTGAAGAGGGAGAATTCCTCTCTAAAACAGAACTACGCAAGCGTGGTGGACTCTCATCAACCTTGGTTGAAAAGATGGATGAAATGGGCATTCTCGGAAATATGCCAGAGGATAACCAGCTCAGTTTATTTGATGAGTTGTTTTAAAAAAATTGTTTAATCATCTATCCAAAGAGGCTAATGTATATCCAATAGATTTACATTGGCTTTCTTTTTTGTTAAAATAGTCTATAGAAAGAGGGTGAGAGTATGTCAAAGACGAGTATGAGCATCCGTCTGGATAGTGAGGTTAAGGAGCAGGCCCAACAGGTGTTTAGTAATCTGGGAATGGATATGACAACGGCTATTAATATTTTCCTTCGTCAGGCTATTCAATATCAGGGATTACCTTTTGATGTTAGGCTAGACGAAAATCGGAAGTTGCTCCAAGTGTTAACAGATTTAGACCAAAATCGTAATATGAGCCAGTCTTTTGAATCAGTCTCAGACTTGATGGAGGACTTGCGTGCTTAAGATTCGTTATCATAAACAGTTTAAAAAAGATTTTAAGTTGGCTATGAAGCGTGATTTGAAAGCAGAATTACTGGAAGAAGTTTTAAATTTTCTTGTTCAAGAAAAAGAACTTCCTGCTAGATATCGTGATCATCAATTGACGGCATCCAAGTATTTTCAAGGAATTCGTGAATGCCATATCCAGCCAGATTGGCTTTTGGTCTATAAAGTAGACAGGGAAGAATTGCTTTTAAACTTGCTTAGAACAGGCAGTCATAGTGATTTGTTTTAATCTATTTTAAGGAGTTCAGGATGGAACTAAGAATATTCGCGGAAGATAAGCCGGCTGAGAAGGTATTTGAATATCAATTAGAACTTGCTGATCAAACAATTCTTCTATCAACAGCACTCTTGTCTGGTGCCATTGCTTTAGCAGGATTATTTTCTGCTTTGAAAGAAAAATAAACAAAAAGAAAAGGAAGAATAGAATGGTTTTACCAAATTTTAAAGAAAATCTAGAAAAATATGCGAAATTGTTGGTTGCGAACGGAATCAATGTGCAACCTGGTCACACTTTGGCTCTCTCTATCGATGTGGAGCAACGTGAGTTGGCTCACTTAATCGTCAAAGAAGCTTATGACTTGGGTGCGCATGAGGTTATCGTTCAGTGGACAGATGATGTCATTAACCGTGAGAAATTCCTCCATGCGCCGATGGAGCGTTTGGACAATGTGCCAGAATACAAGATTGCTGAGATGAACTATCTTTTAGAGAACAAAGCTAGCCGTCTTGGGGTTCGTTCATCTGATCCAGGTGCCTTGAACGGAGTGGATGCTGACAAGCTATCAGCTTCTGCCAAAGCTATGGGACTTGCCATGAAGCCAATGCGTATCGCAACTCAATCCAACAAGGTTAGCTGGACTGTAGCAGCCGCTGCTGGACTTGAGTGGGCTAAGAAAGTCTTTCCAAATGCTGCGAGCGACGAAGAAGCAGTCGATCTCCTTTGGGACCAAATCTTCAAAACTTGCCGTGTCTACGAAGAAAATCCTGTTAAGGCTTGGGAAGAGCATGCAGCTATCCTTAAGAGTAAAGCTGATATGCTCAATAAAGAACAATTTTCAGCCCTTCACTACACAGCGCCAGGGACAGATTTGACACTTGGTTTACCAAAGAACCACGTTTGGGAATCAGCTGGTGCTATCAATGCACAGGGCGAAGGATTCTTGCCAAATATGCCGACAGAGGAAGTCTTCACAGCGCCTGACTTCCGTCGTGCAGATGGTTATGTCACTTCTACAAAACCGCTTAGCTATAATGGAAATATCATCGAGGGAATTAAAGTAACCTTCAAGGATGGACAAATCGTAGATATCACTGCTGAGAAGGGTGATCAGGTTATGAAAGACCTTGTCTTTGAAAATGCGGGTGCGCGTGCCTTGGGTGAATGTGCCTTGGTACCAGATCCAAGCCCAATTTCTCAATCAGGCATTACCTTCTTTAACACCCTTTTCGATGAAAATGCGTCAAATCACTTGGCTATCGGTGCAGCCTATGCAACTAGCGTTGTTGGTGGAGCGGAGATGAGCGAAGAGGAGCTTGAAGTTGCGGGGCTTAACCGTTCAGATGTTCACGTGGACTTTATGATTGGGTCTAGTCAAATGGATATCGATGGTATCCGTGAGGATGGGACACGTGTACCACTCTTCCGTAACGGAGATTGGGCAAATTAAGGAGATAATATGTTAGGAAGTATGTTCGTTGGTCTCCTAGTGGGATTTTTAGCAGGTACTCTGATCAATCGTGGAGAGCGAATGGGATGTTTTGGAAAAATGTTTCTAGGCTGGATTGGTGCCTTTATAGGCCACTTGCTTTTTGGGACTTGGGGACCGATAATAGCAGGAACTGCCATTATCCCAGCGATTTTAGGAGCCATGATTGTCTTAGCGATTTTCTGGAGACGAGGAAGTTAATTTCTTAAATCTGATACTCAATGAAAATCAAAGAGCAAACTAGAAAGCTAGCCGCAGGTTGCTCAAAGCACTGTTTTGAGGTTGTAGATAGAACTGACGAAGCCAGCTCAAAACACTGTTTTGAGGTTGCAGATAGAACTGACGAAGTCAGTAACCATACATACGGCAAGGCGACGTTGACGTGGTTTGAAGAGATTTTTGAAGAGTATGAAACGAAAAGGAGGTTGGTCATTGTACC
>NZ_CAUQWY010000083.1:0-3080 GCF_963521865.1 uncultured Streptococcus sp. | reverse complement strand
TGTGCTGAGAGCTTTCTTCTATACTAATAGACGAAAGGGTGTGAAAATGATTTTTAAATGATACTGTGGAACGGAACAGTAGCCCTAGTATTGACTACTGTCGTTTCTATTCATATTGGCTATTCTAGGACTGAGATGAAAAAATCTATAAATGCTCAGAATAAAATTGAACCCGCAAATCTCCCCAAAACAATGGTGAGTCATGTACTTGTATTATTCCGAAAAAATACACCTCTGGTGCAGTGAGACAAATTGGTGTATCTTATAGTGGCTTCGTAGATGAAAGCTATACTCTACTATCACTCTTTGATGATGTAGAACAAATTGAAAAAGATAATAGACTTCAGACAGCTATTGATGTTGTCAGAGAACAGTTTGGTTTTTTAGCCATACAAAAAGGAACCGTCCTAACTGAAGGTTCCAGAAATATTGAACGCAGTAAACTTATCGGTGGTCATTCCGCGGGTGGATTGGAGGGATTAAAATGAAACAAGAAAAAAATACAGTACAATTTTCAGAAATCCGTAGCAAAGGATGTAATGATATTGAAATGCTTGAAAGATTTTTACATGGAATCGTTGAAACAGCAACTTCAAAACTTCGTCAGAGAAAACTCAAAACAACTGAAATATCGATACGACTAGTACATGCTAAATCTGAAAACCGATTACCATTGGAATTTACATTTAGCATTAAGCCAACAAGCTCATCTGTGATAATCTATACTGAGGTAATCAATCGCTTTAAAGAATGTTACACAGGTGGGGGAATTCAAGGTTTTACGATTCAATTTGATAAAAATACCCTTGCCTCTGCATAGAAAGGATTTGATATGATTGACCGTTCATATTTACCATTTCAATCAGCAAGAGAGTACCAGGATACAAAGATGCAAAAATGGATGGGCTTTTTCCTATCTGAACATGCATCAGCACTCTCTGATGATACAAACAAAGTAACGTACATGTCTGACTTATCACTAGAGAAGAAATTATTACTCCTCAGTCAAGTATACGCCGGGCAGCTACGCACACGCATTCAAGTGATTGAAAAAAACAAGCGTGTTTCCTACACTGGAACAATACCAAGTCTGACCAAAGATTTCATTTTGATAAAAACTACAACAGGTCACATCAATTTGAAATTAAAAGACATTATTAGTATTGAACTTGTCGAGGAGGTGCTTTATGAATCAGCTTAAGTTTCAGCGTAACCAACTGCAAATGGACTACTACAGCGAGAGCTACCAAGATTTTGAATGTGACTTCTACCGCTATTCCAACATGAATATTCCATTGACCTTCCTAACTGATGATATCCTAAAAACAATGGCGACTTCACGTAAGAATTACTTTGTCCTCAATAAGGAAAAGTCCAGAGATAACCGCGATCACTTCTTCATATTTGAAGTAAGTACCGTAGATGAGAATCCGCTAATCTATCATTATACATATAAGAAAACTACAATATATTTAGCAGAAAAATAGGAGCAGTTCAATTGACTGTTCCTATTTTTAATATTCATAAAATCTAAAGTCTTTATACTCTTTAACAATGGAGTCGCCAACCAGAACAGACTATACTGACCAGCGACTACCTTAAATTTAATGTTTCAGATTTATTTTCTTATCTCTAATTTCATAAACTACATCTGCTACATTTTCGAGTAATCGTTTATCGTGGGTGATAAACACGATAGTTCCGGTGTACTCCTTCATTAGTATTTCCAAAGCCTCTAAACTTGGTATGTCAAGGAAGTTACTGGGTTCATCCATTATTAGGATGTTATATCTACCCATGAGCATTTTAGCAAGCAACAATTTTATAATTTCTCCACCGCTTAAAACAGATAAACTTTTTCCAATATCGTTCTGTTTGAACCCCATAGATGCTAGCACTGAACGAATTTCTGATATATTGTAGTCACAATCCTTCTGCATAAACTCCATAACATTCTGATTACTGTTGTACTTGTAACCATTCTGTGCAAAGTAACCTATTTTTGCCTTAGGCGAAATAGAAATTCCTTCTTCATGGTTTAAGATCATTTGGATTAAAGTTGTTTTTCCGATTCCATTACCACCAGTTAACGCCACTTTTGCTCCTAACGGAATTTGAAAAGATGCATTTTCAAACAGAGCCTTATCCCCAAATACTTTATTAATTTCTGCACCGACTATAGGGTATGGATTATGGAGCTCCAATGCTTTACTTTGCCTGAAACGAATTCTGCGAATGCCTTCCGGAGCTTCTACTTTTCCTAAGGCCGCAATCCTGTGCTCTAGGGTTTTAGCAGCATTATACATCTTTTTTTCCTTACTTCCTATTGATTTTTGATGAGCTAAACGCCCTCCGTCTTCAGTACTTTTTTTCTTTGAAGAACCTTTTGCCTTCTGTTCTATTTTACGAGCCTGTTTTCGCTTTTCCTCCGCAGCCCTTTCCAATCGGGCACGTTCCGCAATAAATTGTTCGTATTCTGCAGCTTGGCTCTTACGTTCTTCCTCTTTCTGACGAAGATAATCAGAATAGTTTCCCCAATACTCAGTGATTTTGCCATCTTTCAGTTCCCATATTTTATCTACTATTTCATCAAGAAAATAGCGGTCATGGCTAATAACTAACAGTGCACCTGTAAAATATTTTAGCTGTCCTATTAGAAAATCAATTCCTTCACGGTCTAAATGGCTCGTAGGTTCATCCGCTAAAATACCATGAACCTGTGCCGATAAGGCCTGTGCTATTTTAAGCCTTGTTTCTTCACCACCGCTCATAGTCTGTATATTTAATTGCTCAACACCTAGCTTGCCTACAAGTGCAAAATCTTTTTCCTCCTGCAGAGTTACTTCGTCCAACTGGGGAATATAGGCAAGTTCACCCAGACGATTCATTTTACATCCTGGGGGAGTTAATTCTCCTAAAAGTACCCTGAGTAAAGTGCTTTTTCCAGCACCATTTGCTCCTACTAAACCAATACGGTCATAATCATATACTTCTAATTCATTTATATCTAAAACATCGCGTCCTTTGAATTCCACACGAATGTCTTTTGCTTTTAATATTAATTCCATAACATTTCCTCC
>NZ_CAUQWY010000082.1:0-3087 GCF_963521865.1 uncultured Streptococcus sp. | reverse complement strand
AATTCCACTCTTTTTATCTCTAAAAAACCTCGCTTTCGCGAGGCTCTTCTATTTATAAGATAAGGCACGTTTAAAGGTTTTCCAAGGACCTAAATCATCTGTTTGCAGAACGAGGCTAGCATACATACGTCCGATAAAGACTGTTGCCGTTACTGCAAAAATCACTGTAATAGCAAGTGAAATCCATGCTTCTACTCCCCCTGCATAGCCATTAATAGCTCTAAATGGCATGAAGAAAGTCGAAATAAAGGGAATATATGAACCAATCTTCAAGATGAGATTGTCACCAGCTGCACCTAGAGCTGTCACTCCAAAAAAACCACCTATAATCAAAATCATCAAAGGCGACAAGGCTTTTCCTGCATCCTCAGGACGAGAAACCATAGAACCTAGGAAGGCTGCTAAAACAACGTACATAAAGAGGCTAACCAAGACAAACAATAAGGTGTTGAGCGAGAAAGCCTCTCCTATATGGTTTAAAATACCAGATTGTGCCAAGATTGGTAGGTCTTTAAAGAGAAGAATGGCAGCAAGTCCACCCACGACGTAAATGCCAATATGGGTCAAAATCACAAGAAGCAGAGCCAGCATGCGAGCGTAGAAATAATGACTAGCTCGGATACTAGAGAAGACAACCTCCATAATTTTGGTTCCTTTCTCGCTAGCCACTTCCTGAGCAGTGACACTAGCATAGGTAATCAAAATCATATAAAGGAAGAAACCAAGCCCTGCGGCCGCAAAGGTTTGAATCATTTTTTTATTTTCCTTGGATTCATCAATTTTCTCCGTAAAGTTAACTGTTTGCTCCAAGCGTTTTTCCTGCTCTTGTGACAAATTAGCTGCCGAACGATTGAGTTGACCTTGAAGATCATTTAACTTACTCGTTACTCCTAGCTTAATAGCAATCTCAAGGGAAGTTTCACCATGATAGACGGCCTTGAGGACGCTGTCCTCTTGGTCAATGGTTAGGTAACCCTTGATTTTCTCATCTTTGATAGCAGCTTGGGCACTGGCTTCATCCTGATAATCAAAGTTGATACCGTTGGTATCCTTAAGCCCATCTTCCACAGATGGCACTGTTGTCACTACTGCCACTTTATCATTTTTAGCCATTGAAGAGCCTTGGAGATAAGCAATTCCTACAGACATTCCTAAAAAGAGGAATGGTGAAATCACCATAAAGAAGAAACTCCACGATTTGACATGTCGAAGATAGGTTTCCTTGATTACAACCCACATATTTCTCATACTTCCACCCCTGATTCTAGTTTAAAGATTTCATCGATTGTTGGCGCTTGTTGATCAAAGGTTGCGATATATTCCCCCTGAGTCAAGATTGGGAAGAGTTCTCTTCCAGCGCTCTCATCCTCCAAGATTAATTTCCAACTACCTTGTTTGGTCAAACTCACCTGTTTAACATGAGGAAGATTCTCCAATTCTTCCTTGCTTCGTTCACTTGAAACAAAGAGACGCGTTTTCCCGTATTGATTGCGAACATCCTGAACTGGTCCATGCAAGACCACACGGCCATCTCGAATCATGAGAATATCGTCACAAAGCTCCTCGACGTTGGTCATGACATGGTCAGAAAAGATAATGGTTGCCCCACGTTCTTTTTCTTGAAAAATAACTTGCTTGAGCAATTCTGTATTGACTGGGTCCAATCCACTGAAAGGCTCATCCAAGATAATCAAGTCTGGCTCATGAATCAGAGTAATAATGAGCTGAATCTTCTGCTGATTTCCTTTTGACAGACTCTTGATTTTATCTGTCAGCTTCCCTTTCACTTCCAACCTCTTCATCCATTGAGGGAGTTTTTCCTTGACCTCCTTGGCATCCATGCCTTTTAGAGTCGCCAAATAGCGAACTTGTTCAAGGACTGTCAATTTGGGCATGAGACTGCGTTCTTCAGGCAGATAGCCAATCCGAGCATAGGTCTCCTGACGAATATTCTGCCCATCCAGACTAATTTCTCCTTGGTATTCTAAAAACTTCAAAATACTGTGGAAAATCGTTGTCTTCCCAGCACCATTTTTTCCGACTAGTCCCAAAATACGACCTGGTCTCGCTTGAAAGTTAATACCAAACAAAACTTGCTTGGGTCCAAAACTTTTCTCTAGACTTCTTACTTCTAGCATCTTTCACCTCCGAAATGTCTTGCACTCATTATACTCCTTTTTGATAGCCTTTACAATACTTTCCGTCCATTTTTATAAGACTAATGCTATGTAAAATATGACCTGGAGCGTTTTTAGTGATAAATCCATTATACACTGGTAAACTCCAATTTATCTTCTCTGTTCCTCAACTGTCTATTTTTGATCCTGAATTGTTATGTGAAAAGCAAAAATCCACCCCGAAGGATGGATTGATACTTTAACGCACTTCTGCATTGACTTTTTCTTCAAGTGATGCTTGGATTTTTTCCATGTAGCGTGCGACTTCTTCGTCCGTTAAGCTGTCTTCTGGATTTTGGAAGGTCAAGCTATAAGCCATTGACTTCATACCAAGTCCCAATTTTTCGCCTGAGAAGACATCAAAGAGTTTGATATCTGTCAAACGTTTCACGCCGGCAGCTTGGATAGCATCTATAACTTCTTGGTGAGTCACTTCTGCCTTAAGGAGAAGGGCAACATCACGGCTAACTGCTGGGAATTTAGTAATTTCCACAAATGGAGTAGCTGGTTGAAGGGCAGTTTCGATGGCTGAAAGGTTGAGCTCAGCCACATACGTTTCTGGAATATCGTAGGCCTTAGCAGTGACTGGGTGTACTTGACCAAGGAAACCAAGAACTTGGTCACCGAGTGAAATCACAGCTGTACGACCTGGGTGGAGGCTTGCAATTTCAGCTGTAGCTGTATAGGTCACTTCTAGTCCCAAGCGAGTAAATAGTGCTTCAAGTATTCCCTTAGCATAGAAGAAATCAACTGGAACTGCTACTGTTTGGAAATCTTTTTCAGCAACCAAGCCTGTCAAGGCAAAGGCAAAGCTATTGATCTCATTTGGAAGTTCTTCTTTTGGATTACCTGTTTGTTCAAAGACTTTTCCAATCTCGTAAAGGGCCAAGTTTTTGTTCTTACGAGCCAC
>NZ_CAUQWY010000081.1:0-3208 GCF_963521865.1 uncultured Streptococcus sp. | reverse complement strand
GCAATCTCATCTATACAGCCATTACACGCGCCAAAAGCAAGCTTATCTTACTAGGTGAATTACAGGCCTTCGACTATGCTACCCAACATATCGGAACTGCCCGAAAAACCTATCTGATTGAACGCTTCAATGATTTAATTGAAAATATTGAAGAAAAGCAACAAGCTGTCTCTGAAACAGCCACATCAAGTACCTCTGAACCATCCTACATCCTAACCGAAGAAAACTGGGACAGTATCCCAGCCATGATTGGGATTACAGACGCAGACCTCAAAGAGATTTTTGGAAAATAGTGCATCAGAAAACCCACCTAGTCAGGTGGGATTTTTGTTTATTAATACTCAATGAAAATCAAAGAGCAAACTAGGAAGATAGCCGCAGGTTGCTCAAAGTACAGCTTTGAGGTTGTAGATAGAACTGACGAAGTCAGTAACATATATACGGTAAGGCGACGCTGACGTGGTTTGAAGAGATTTTCGAAGAGTATAAGATTATTTAACGGTTGCTGTGCTTGTAATCAATTCAACAGCTTTTTTGATTGTGATGTCGTGTTTCAACATATCAGCTGAAAGCAAGCTTTGTACTTGTGCCACTTCCATGTTGTAATCTGCAGACAATTGCTCGATTTCTTTTTGGATTTCTTCTTCTGATGCATCAAATCCTTCAGCTTTGGCAACTGCTTCGATAACAAGGTTAGTCTTAGTACGTGACTCAGCTTCTCCCTCGTATTGTTTGTGAAGGTCTTCTTGAGTAGTTCCAGTGATTTGGAAGTACATGTCAGGGTTGATACCTTGACGTTGCAAGTTTCCAAGGAATTCATTTACTGAACGGTGAACTTCTTCGTGGATCATTTCTTCTGGAAGTTCTACGATTTCAGCGTTTTCTACAGCTTTATCAATTGCTGCACCTTCAACTGCATCTTTGTAAGCTTCTTCTTTAGCAGCAGCCAATTCGTTGCGGTATTTTTCTTTCAATTCAGCAAGTGTTTCAACTTCTTCATCGATGTCTTTTGCAAGCTCATCGTCAAGAGCTGGAACTTCTTTAGCTTTTACTTCGTGAATAGTTGTTACGAATTTAGCTTCTTTACCTGCAAGATCTTCTGCTTGGTAGTCTTCTGGGAATGTTACGATAACATCAACAGTTTCGCCAGCTGAGTGACCTACCAATTGGTCTTCGAAACCAGGGATGAATTGACCTGAACCAAGTCCAAGTGAGAAGTTTTCACCTTTTCCACCGTCAAATTCAACACCGTCGATAGAACCAACGAAGTCGATGACAACAGTGTCGCCGTTTTCAGCAGCAGCTTCTTTGATAACCAATTCAGCCAAGTTGTTGCGTTCACGTTCGATACGCTCTTCAACGTCAGCGTCAGTTACTTCTTTTTCTAGATCAACTGATACTTCAAGGTTTTTGTAGTCACCCAATTTTACTTCAGGTTTTGTAACGACTTCAGCAGTGATAACCCAGTCTTGACCTTTTTCCATTGAAGTTACATCAATTTTTGGTTGAGCAACCACTTCAAGACCAGCTTCTTTTACAGCTGCTTCATAAGCATTTGGCAAAAGAGCGTTCATAACGTCTTGGTAAAGTGACTCTTCACCAAATTTTTTGTCGAAGATAGGACGTGGAAGGTGACCTTTACGGAAACCTGGAACATTGAGAGATTTCTTCACTGAGTTGAAGACACGGTCCAATTCTGGTTTGATTTGGTCTTGAGAGATAGTGAAAGTCAAGACACCACGGTTTGTTTCTTTGTTTTCAAATGATACAGACATTCTGTCATTTCTCCTTAAAATTTTTTAAATACAGTCTATTATAACATAAACGAGTGACTTTTTTCAAGTAATGACTGCGCTTTTCAATGATGGGGAGAGGTACGGTTTCTTCTTGGTTTTCTTTAGGTTTCGAATATAATCTTATAAAAGATGTTTAATGATGGCTGATTACAGTAAAAAACGAATCGCCCACACATCCCTCATTAGGCGATTCGTTTTGTATTATTTAACCACAAGAACCTTGTAATATTCATACTTATTTGGCTGTGTAATCTTAATTTTTTGACCATAGAAACCATCGATTTCTTTGTCAAAATAATCTGAAAATCTTGATGGCAAGCGTTTCATCTTAAGAACCTCACCAGATTGGTCTGCATATACAAGTAAGTGATGGTGGGTTGTAGCCATACCATCATCGATCAATACAAAGTAACCTGTTTTGAGCTTACCTTGTCCATTATCTAAATAGTATAGTTTATTGTTATTGATTGTGAAGTTATCAAATCGAAGTCGTACACCTGGGTCTTCTAGATAAAGATCATTGCCAACTTTTTTGATTTCTGATCTAGTCGTCATCTCTGGAAGTGGTAATACTCTACGACCATCTGCTCCAAAGTAATATCGACCTGGTAGATTTTGGAAATTACGAATAACAGCTGTAGGATCAATTTCTTGTCCTTCTTCTTTATTATCTACTAAAGCTAAGGTTGTATTTGCAACCTCATCCCCATATTTGTCGGAAAACTTCTTGAACTCAGGTTTGATATACCAAGTATTTTTAGCCACGATAACATCAGTATAGTTATATCCGTCAAATTTTGATATAATCAGATACTCATATCCATCACCTAAACGGACAATATCACCATCTTTATAAGGGCTATTTTTTAAAGTCAACATATGGCCATCCTTGCTGAGAATATAGCCTGTCCCATCACTAGAATTTACAACTCTATCAGAGGCCATTGCACCTGATTTTTCGAAATAATACCAATTATTATCTATGCACTCCCAACCTGTCTGCATAGAACCACTAAAACGAAGATAGTACCATGTAGATCCTTCTTGGTACCAACCTTTACGCATGGCGCCACTATCTGCGAGTGAATACCAGGTATTGCCTTCCTTGTACCAGCCAGTACGCATAGCACCACTATCTGCTAGGGAATACCATGTATCACCGTCTTTGAGCCAGCCTGTCTGCATGTTACCAGAACCGTCAAAGTGGTACCAAGAGCCAGCATTTTGCACCCATTTATTTTTAGCTAGACTACCATCTTGTGAAAAATTCCAGTCAGCACCATTTTTAATCCAAGTATCTGCAGCTTGTGCTTGATTGATAGACAATAGTAGGCCAGCACCTGCAAGCAGACCAAGAGTGAGTAGTTTAGATTTTTTCATAGCCATTTCCTCCTTTATTGAATAGTTATAAA
>NZ_CAUQWY010000080.1:0-3400 GCF_963521865.1 uncultured Streptococcus sp. | reverse complement strand
TTCTTGCCACCATCATTATTAGCTAAATCATGCTTTGTTTGTAAAAAAGAAATTACTTCTTTTTTGTATTCTTCAGGGACACTTTGAATATTTTGATTAATAATATGAACCAAATTTTGATGTGAAATTTTTTTGGGTGTCATTTTTTGCATACTCATAAAGTATTTCCATTTATCAGGGTAATATTCAAAATTTTTTAAACGCGGTAAATAGTTAGAAACATAACCTGCAAGTCCTTTTTTATAAGCATTTGATAAAATAAAATTATAAATTTCGGTAGTTTCTTCAAGTTGGTATCTTAGTATCATATTCCCCAAAATAGATATGATATTCAATAGTATTTTTTCATTATCTGAATAATTAAGTGCTATCTGTAAAAGTTCCTCAGCAAATTTGTCATCTTTGAAATACGAAGAATAGTATAATGACATTTCATCTCTAGGTGTTTTTTCAAATAACTTTAGAATATTAACTACTTCTGTTTCTGTTTTCATTTTCCAGTTTTTAATCTCTACTTGAAGTAATCGAATATCATTTATTTTTTTCTTTATCTTGAATGGAATATTTTGACTCATGACTCCCTCTTTTGTACAAATTCAAATTTGTTTCACTTAATATCTAGAATATTGTATCATATTTTTTACTAAGTTTTATAGCCCTAACTCATGCTTCTTTACCTATGTTAGTTCCCTTTTTTCTTGCAGTAATTTATCTATACAGCTTCTGACACTTTCAACCTGTTCCACTTCTTTTCGCATATCTTTCATTTGAGAATATAGACTATCTTTTTCTTTCCTCAAAGTGCCAATTTCTACCTTCCATTTGGATATATTCAGGGTCTTGCTCTCGCCTAAATGTTCTTGTAGATATTTCTTTGCACTTTCAAATAAAATTAACGGTGTCATTGTCCATATAAGCGTCATAGAGCTTGTCCAAAGCACTTTCATCGTTGATACCTTTTTCCACGCTTATAATTGCCTTAACGAAGTCCTTGTGGTTATCATTGACCATATCTTCTATTTGATTTCTTATTTTTTTAATTTATATAATTTGCAATAAAAAGCGACAGATCCCCGAAATACAATATGTAAATCAGCCTGTCGCTTTTTCTATTTCTTCAAACACGGCGCCCGCTAGAATAATCAAAACTGCTATCCCCCCCAAGACATATGCAACTTTTTATAACTTATTCATTTATCATAATTGTTGCAGCACCAACTTTAAATTTTTACAACATTTCATTTAAATTTATGTCTCACACAGTCTACCATGAAGCAAGAAAATTCTGGATACAGCTTAAGCCTCACTTTTGGTTTGAAAGTTAGAGATTTTACACGAGAAATCATTTCTTCGTATTCTCTTTTATCTTTTTCCAATTCCTCAATATATTTCTTCTTATCTTCCTCGCTCACATAGTCATCATCAACTATAGCTTCTTTAATAGCATCCATTAAATAGAGGCTATTTTTTTCTTCAAGGACAAAAAACTTTGCTTTTTCATCCTTTAACCATAAAGCATAATAATAGTGTTCCCAGTCAGCTAGATAGTATTGACAAATAACTTCATCGCTATAGTAATGTAAGAATTTGTCGAATTCTTCAAGTACATAATAGGCATCAAAAATTTGCTCCGCAGAAATATCATCTGTTTTCAAATTGTGATTTTCATCTTCTCCTGACTTTACTTTTTCTAACCAAGATATTGCTTTATCTTTATTACCAAGATATACTTCGCAGTATGCAATGCTAAGCAATAGACTCATTCTATCAGGATATTGTTTTAATAATTCTAAAAATATTTCTTTAGCTTTCTCATATTCTTTGAGTTCATATAAAGAGACTGCATGATTGAAGGAATATTCATAACTATCATCAATATTTTTGGCTTTTTCAAAATATTTTTGACTCAATATAAGCCATTCTTTATTTTCATTAGACTGGTACATACTAAAGTAATAAAGCCCCAACCCTGTATATGTTTCAACAAAAGGAGAATCTAAATCCTTTGCTTTTAGTAAATATTCTAATGTTTCTGCAGTATAATCATGGTTAAATGCAATATTGGTGTAAACTCTTGCTTTTTGAGCATTATCTAAATAAATTTCAAATTTATCAAGAAAAGAATTCAAATATCTTACATACTCACCGCGTCTAAGCTCTAACTTTAAAGAAGCAAGCGTACATACTATATCAATATCTGAAGGATATTCTTTTTGTTTGGATAACAAGTAGCTTTCCATTTTTTTAAGGTATTCTGTTGATCTTTCATAGTCCTTTAAAAATGTCTCTTTATATCTATCCTCATATTCTTTTTTCTGCTTATCCCAATATGCCTTTATTTCATTTATCAAAATCTGTACTCCTCATTAGTTAAAATTTAACAAACACTATTTTCATTTTTTATCCTTTCCTACAGCTTCGAATTTACGTATCCACATATATTTTCTACTATTTCAATACTATCCCATTATTACTTATTCATTTTTCTTATAGTAACTGGGATAAAGAGGGTGTTCAAATAAACCATCATCAATCATTTTTTCAATCTTCGCCGGCAAATCAACTTTATATACTTTTTTATAAATAGCTGTGCTTAAACATTCAAATCCGCCTCCCGAAGAAGCATCACCTAAAAAATTTTGAATTGATTCTATATCGGGATAATGATCAGGATTATGTAGATAACGCATATATTCCTCTAAAACTCGTCTAATGTATAGAAAGTCTTTCAGGTTCATTGTTATTTTTTTCTTATCAGAAATAGTATCTAATCCATATTCAACGATATCTTTTATATTTGTATATTTTATCATCTTTAAATTCAATACCTCTTTTTCTCCAAATAATTATCATATAAAATTGTTGTTTTAAATCGTTTATTTTTTTTTACGTTATACACCATATCTCCGCTGTTCCAAACATACATAATTGCCGTCACTGGTCGTTTCCCATCTTCCCGCAGCCATCCTGTATATGTAGTTGTGTTCCCATAATAGCCTTCAATAATGATTTCAAATTCTGAGTCTGTATAGTTGGTTGAGTTTGGAATAGTACGCTGTAGCTGCTAAAACATTTCTAGAAATTAATTTGACTTTCCTAATAGAGTTGTTTATATCTTATTTCAATCTACTATATATTCATCCATAAATTGTTGTAAACCAATATACTTTCCATTGAAAGGTCCTTCACCCAAGGTTTTGTTAAATATCAATACATCGCACATGTCAATATCACATTTTTTAAAACATATTTCACCAGGGTATGATTTTCTTTCACCTTCCACAAATTCATATATTTTATTAGACTTCCTGCGAAACTAAAATCCTAGTTCACGGTTGATAATGTCAGCAATCAAATTCATTCGTAATCCAAAGCGTTTACGTCGATTTCGATAGCTTGT
>NZ_CAUQWY010000079.1:0-3427 GCF_963521865.1 uncultured Streptococcus sp. | reverse complement strand
GTATTTCCTTTTTCATTGGCTGCGAGAATCTGGCTAGCGATAAGAGTTCGACCAAGCGCTACAGTTGAGCTAGCTTGGGTTTGGTGTTTTTCCTGAGCAGTGTGGACGGTTTCTGTGCTATCAAGGACAAAAGCACGAAAGGATCCGCTTTCTGATATTGTTTTAATAATTTTATCCATAGCTACTATTTTAGCATAAAAATGCCCAAAGGGGGAGCCGTGTGTTTGCTGATTTTCAGGATAATGGACCAGGAAATCAGCATGAAAATAAAAAGAGAAACAGATTATTTCAGCATTTGTAAGATTTATGCTATGCTTAAGGTAGAAAATGAAAGGGGTAACAAATGTATTTAGGAGATTTGATGGAAAAGGCTGAATCTGGCCAATTTTCAATCCTTTCCTTTCTATTACAAGAGTCTCAGACGACCGTCAAGGCTGTAATAGAGGAGACAGGATTTTCAAAAGCAACCCTAACCAAATATGTCACCCTGCTCAATGATAGGGCTATGGATAGTGGCTTAGAGCTGACTATTCACTTAGAAGATGAAAATCTGCGTCTGTCAATCGGTGCAGCTACCAAGGGGAGAGATATCCGGAGCTTATTTTTGGAGAATGCTGTTAAATATCAGATTTTGGTCTATCTTCTCTACCACCAACAGTTTTTAGCCCATCAGCTGGCTCAAGAATTGATGATTAGTGAGGCTACGCTTGGTCGCCACTTGGCCAGTCTAAATCAGATTTTGTCAGAATTTGATTTATCCATCCAAAATGGACGGTGGCGAGGCCCAGAGCATCAGATTCGCTATTTCTATTTCTGTCTTTTCCGCAAGGTCTGGTCCAGTCAGGAGTGGGAAGGTCACATGCAGAAACCAGAGAGAAAGCAGGAAATTACTACACTAGAAGAAATCTGCGGTGCGAGTTTGTCTTCGGGGCAGAAATTGGACTTGGTTTTGTGGAGTCACATCAGTCAGCAACGTCTTCGGGCCAATGCCTGTCAGTTTCAAGTCATAGAAGAGAAAATGCGAGGGTATTTTGACAATATTTTCTACCTTCGTTTGCTGCGAAAGGCTCCGTCCTTTTTCGCTGGGCAACACCTTCCTCTCGGAACTGAGGATGGGGAGATGATGATTTTCTTCTCTTTCCTCCTATCTCATCGCATTCTTCCTCTTCATACTATGGAGTATATCCTTGGTTTTGGAGGGCAGTTGGCAGATTTGCTGACGCAATTGATTCAAGAAATGAAGAAGGAGGAGTTGCTGGGTGATTATACAGAGGACCATGTCACCTATGAACTCAGTCAGCTTTGTGCCCAAGTCTATCTCTATAAGGGCTATATTTTACAGGACCGCTACAAGTACCAGTTAGAGAATCGTCATCCTTATTTGCTGATGGAACATGATTTTAGGGGAACGACAGAGGAGATTTTTCATGCTCTACCTGCCTTTCAGCAGGGGACGGATTTGGATAAGAAAATTCTCTGGGAATGGCTCCAGTTAATCGAATATATGGCTGAAAATGGTGGCCAGCATATGCGGATTGGTCTGGATTTGACATCTGGTTTTCTTGTCTTTTCAAGAATGGCAGCCATTTTGAAACGGTATTTGGAATACAATCGTTTTATTACCATTGAAGCCTATGACCGAACTCGACATTATGATTTGCTGGTTACCAATAACCCTATTTATAAGAAGGAACAGACCCCAGTTTATTATTTAAAAAACGACTTAGATATGGAAGATTTGGCAGGGATTCGTCAGTTATTATTCACTTAAAAGACTTGGTGCTTCCAGGTCTTTTTTGTGAAATTTACACAATCTCCTCACATTTTTTTAAAAATTAAAAAAAGTTGATAAACAAGAAAGCGCTTTATTTTGTATACTAGTTACTGTAAAGAGGAGACATCCTCAAGATCATTATCAGGAGGACAGCACATGTCACAAGAAAAATACATCATGGCCATTGACCAGGGGACAACAAGTTCTCGTGCCATTATTTTCAACAAAAAAGGAGAAAAGGTTAGCTCGAGTCAAAAAGAGTTTACCCAGATTTTCCCTCAGGCAGGTTGGGTTGAGCACAATGCCAATGAAATTTGGAACTCTGTTCAGTCAGTTATTGCGGGTGCTTTCATCGAAAGTGGTGTCAAACCAAGTCAGATTGAGGCAATCGGGATTACCAACCAGCGTGAAACAACGGTCGTTTGGGATAAGAAAACAGGGCTTCCTATCTACAATGCTATCGTTTGGCAATCACGCCAAACTGCTCCTCTGGCTGAACAACTGAAAAGCCAAGGTTATGTGGAAAAATTCCATGAAAAGACTGGTTTGATCATCGATGCTTACTTCTCTGCGACCAAGGTTCGTTGGATTTTGGATCATGTAGAAGGCGCTCAAGAGCGAGCAGAAAAAGGAGAATTGCTCTTTGGTACCATTGATACTTGGTTGGTTTGGAAATTGACTGACGGTGCGGCTCACGTGACCGACTACTCAAATGCAGCCCGTACCATGCTTTATAACATTAAAGAACTTAAATGGGATGATGAGATTTTGGAAATCCTCAACATTCCTAAGGCTATGCTTCCAGAAGTTCGTTCTAACTCTGAAATCTACGGTAAGACAGCCCCATTCCATTTCTATGGTGGAGAAGTCCCAATCTCAGGTATGGCTGGGGACCAACAAGCAGCCCTCTTTGGACAGTTGGCCTTTGAACCTGGTATGGTTAAAAATACTTATGGAACAGGTTCTTTCATCATCATGAATACTGGGGAAGAAATGCAGTTGTCTGAAAATAACCTCTTGACAACCATTGGTTATGGAATTAACGGCAAGGTTTACTATGCCTTAGAAGGTTCTATCTTCATCGCAGGAAGTGCCATTCAGTGGCTTCGTGACGGTCTTCGCATGGTCGAAAATTCACCAGAATCTGAAAAATACGCTCGTGATTCTCACAACAACGATGAAGTTTATGTCGTTCCAGCCTTTACAGGTCTAGGTGCTCCATACTGGAACCAAAACGCTCGCGGTTCTGTCTTTGGCTTAACTCGTGGAACAACTAAAGAAGACTTTATCAAGGCGACTTTGCAATCTATTGCTTATCAAGTGCGTGACATCATCGACACCATGCAAGTGGATGCGCAGACAGCTATCCAAGTCTTGAAAGTAGACGGTGGTGCAGCTATGAACAACTTCCTCATGCAGTTCCAAGCTGACATTTTGGGAATCGATATCGCACGCGCCAAAAACTTGGAAACAACAGCTTTGGGGGCAGCCTTCTTAGCAGGTTTGTCAGTAGGTTACTGGAAAGACTTGGATGAGTTGAAACTCTTGAACGAGACAGGAGAACTCTTTGAGCCATCTATGAACGAATCTCGCAAGGAACAACTCTACAAGGGCTGGAAGAAGGCTGTAAAAGCAACCCAAGTCTTTGCGGAA
>NZ_CAUQWY010000078.1:0-3601 GCF_963521865.1 uncultured Streptococcus sp. | reverse complement strand
AACGGTCACCAAATTCTGGTTCCAGCTTGTAAAATTCTTCTCGTGTGATAGAGGTTCGAAGCGAACCAAAACGCACATCCAGAATATCAATAGCTCCCCTCAAAAATATTATAAGGCGTGATATCGTGCGTCAAGTGATGGATTTTTATGGTTGGAGACTCTTCTAAAGCCACTCCAATCATAGCCGATACCGCACCATCAAGCAGACCAAAGTCTGATTATAATACCAGTAAATTATTATTCATTTTATCTCCTTGTATATCCTTTATCATACCATATTTCAGAGAAAGGTGCTAATAGCTATTTTAATTGCTTAGGGTATAGTTTTACCTTATAGCAAATTTCCTACTAAAAACTCTGGTGATTAGCTAGTAGGTGCATTTTTTCTTGAAAAAAGGTATGATAGTTACATCATGAAAAAGTAGGTTTTATTATGAAAATTATCCTTGTCGGAGGGGGAAAAGTTGGCTCTGCCCTCTGTCGCTCTTTGGTTGCAGAAAAGCATGATGTTTTGCTGATTGAGCAAGACGAAGCTGTTCTCAATCATATTGTTAATCGCTTTGATATCATGGGTATCCTTGGTAACGGGGCCGATTTCACCATCCTTGAGCAAGCCAGTGTTCAGGATTGCGATATCTTTATCGCCTTGACTGAATACGATGAAGTGAACATGATTGCAGCCGTTCTAGCCAAAAAAATGGGGGCTAAAGAAACCATCGTTCGGGTGCGAAATCCTGAATACTCTAACTCTTATTTCAAAGAAAAGAATATTCTCGGCTTTTCTCTTATCGTAAATCCTGAGCTCTTGGCTGCCCGCGCTATCGCCAATATCATTGACTTCCCCAACGCCCTATCTGTCGAACGCTTTGCTGGTGGACGCGTTAGCCTCATGGAATTTGTCGTCAAATCCACTAGTGGTCTTTGCCAAATGCCCATTTCTGATTTTCGGAAAAAATTTGGCAACGTCATTGTCTGCGCCATAGAGAGGGATCATCAAATTATCATCCCAAGTGGTGATATGACCATACAGGACAAAGATAGAATATTTGTCACTGGTAACCGTGTTGATATGATGCTCTTCCATAATTATTTCAAATCTCGTGCTGTGAAGAGCCTTCTCATCGTTGGAGCAGGTAGAATTGCCTATTATCTACTAGGTATCCTCAAAGACAGTCGTATCGATACCAAAGTCATCGAGATCAACCCTGAAAGGGCACGTTTCTTTAGTGAGAAATTCCCAAATCTCTACATCGTTCAAGGAGATGGTACCGCAAAAGATATCCTGCTGGAAGAAAGTGCCCAAAACTATGATGCAGTAGCAACCCTAACAGGAGTTGACGAAGAGAATATTATTACTTCTATGTTCCTTGATAGTATCGGAGTGCAAAAAAATATTAGCAAGGTTAACAGAACTAGTCTCCTTGAAATTATCCATGCGCCTGATTTTTCAAGTATCATCACACCTAAAATCATCGCTGTAGATACAATCATGCACTTTATTAGAGGTCGGGTTAATGCCCAGTATTCAGACCTTCAGGCCATGCACCATCTAGCCAATGGCCAAATCGAAACCCTGCAATTCCATATCAAGGAAGCCAATAAAATGACTGCCAAACCTCTTTCTCAACTGAAATTGAAAAAAGGGGTTCTTATTGCAGCCATCATTCGAAGGGGCAAGACTATTTTCCCTACTGGGGAGGATACGCTTGAAGTCGGAGACAAGCTCCTAGTAACAACCTTATTGCCAAACATCACCAAGATTTATGATTTGATTGCGAGGTAAGAAATGAATAAAAGTATGATTCGTTACCTCCTTTCAAAGTTACTTTTGATTGAAGCTGTTCTCCTCTTGGTTCCTGTTGCGATTGCCATCTACTACCATGAATCGAGCCAAGTCTTTACAGCCCTCTTTACAACGATTGGGATTCTCGTATTACTAGGCGGTTCAGGAATTTTACAAAAGCCAAAAAATCAACGGATTTATGCCAAGGAGGGAGTCTTAATTGTTGCCCTCTGTTGGATCCTTTGGTCTTTCTTTGGTGGTCTCCCCTTTGTCTTTGCTAGACAAATTCCCAGCCTTATCGATGCCTTTTTTGAAATCAGTTCTGGCTTTACAACTACTGGAGCAACTATTCTGAACGACGTTTCGGTTCTCAGTCGTTCCCTCCTCTTCTGGCGCAGTTTTACCCACTTGATTGGAGGGATGGGAGTGCTTGTTTTTGCACTTGCTATTATGGATAATGCCAAGAATAGTCACCTAGAAGTGATGAAGGCTGAGGTTCCTGGTCCTGTCTTTGGCAAGGTTGTATCCAAACTAAAAAACACTGCCCAGATTCTCTATCTCCTTTATCTAGCTCTCTTCTCCCTCTTTGTCATCATCTATTATCTAGCTGGCATGCCCCTATTTGATAGTTTTGTCATTGCCATGGGAACAGCAGGTACAGGAGGTTTTACAGTCTATAACGATGGAATTGCCCACTATGGTAGCTCACTGATTACCTATCTAGTTAGTATCGGAGTTTTGGTTTTTGGGGTAAATTTCAATCTCTACTACTACCTCATGCTCCGTCGGATCAAGGCCTTCTTTGGAGACGAAGAACTTAGGTCTTACTTAGCCATCGTTCTAATTTCTACAGGCTTGATTAGCCTTAATACTCTCTATCTCTACCCGGGATTTTCCAAAAGCTTTGAAATGGCCTTCTTCCAGGTTTCCAATATCATTACAACAACTGGTTTTGGATATGGAGATATTACCAACTGGCCCCTCTTCTCCCAGTTTATCCTCCTCTTCCTCATGGCAATCGGTGGTTCTGCTGGTTCAACCGCAGGTGGACTCAAGGTTATTCGAGGCCTCATCCTTTCAAAAATTGCTAAAAACCAGATTTTGTCAATTCTATCACCCCACCGTGTTTTGACCCTACATGTTAATAAAACGGTGATTGACAAGGATACCCAGCATAAAATTCTCAAGTACTTTGTCATCTATGCTATGATTTTGCTAGCGCTTATCTTTATTGTCAGCCTAGACAGCAATGATTTTCTGGTTGTGACTAGCGCTGTCTTTAGCTGTTTCAATAATATCGGGCCTATTCTAGGAACCACTTCTAGCTTCGCAATCTTTAGTCCTATCTCAAAAATTCTCCTCTCCTTTGCAATGATTGCAGGTCGATTAGAGATTTACCCAATCCTACTTCTCTTTATGAAAAGAACTTGGTCTAAGAGATAAAATACAACCACACCTTGTATCTAACAAAGTGTGGTGTTTTTATACTATTCAAACCATGTCAACGTCACCTTGCCGTAGGTATGGTTACTGACTTCGTCAGTTCTATCCACTACCTCAAAACAGTGTTTTGAGCATCCTGCGGTTAGTTTCCTAGTTTGCTCTTTAATTTTCATTGAGTATCAAATACCTCCCGTATCTTTGAATCTCGGTCAGACATTTCAGTACCTGACTTAAGGAATTTAAGAACCCCAAAAACCCTCAGTCGACTGACCGAGGGTTCCTTATTTCATTATTCAAGAACTTGATTAGCTCAAGGCATCCAATGCATCATCCATTGAAAGAACTTCGTGGAAGACACGTTGTGTCAATTCAGTT
>NZ_CAUQWY010000077.1:0-3761 GCF_963521865.1 uncultured Streptococcus sp. | reverse complement strand
AAATTATTTACTTAAAATTTGATAGTTGAGATAATCAATAGCCCACCTATAAAAAGAGTTATAGTAAAATTCCTTATTTATTGATTTCAAGCTCCGACAACTGTGTTTGAATAACTGACAGTTCTGCCCCAGCCTGAAGAAGAGCTGCTGCAGTATAGGCGCCTTCTACAATTGGAACCCTGTTGATGATGATACTTTTATCACTGAAATCAGCCACCATTTCTAAGTTCATTTTAGCAGAACCTAGGTCAAAAAAGGCTAATAAAGTATCTGCTGGATTTTCGGAAACAACCCTATCTACTTGATCAAAACTTGTTCCAATTCCTCCATCTTCGGTTCCTCCTACATAAGTAATCGGAACATCTTTAGCTACTTCACTAATCAGTTCAACAACACCTTCTGCAATGTGTTTGGAATGTGAAACGATAACAAGACCAATACTTCCCATTAAACCACCCCAGTTTCTAAAAGAGCAGTAAAGAGTAATCCTGATGAGAATGATCCAGGATCAATATGTCCAAGAGAACGTTCTCCTACATAAGATGCCCTTCCTTTAGTTGCAAGTAAATCTTTGGTAGCATTCACTAGCTTATCAATGACCTCTTGAGTCAATTGACCAGCAGACAAGGCAGCAATAACAGGAGTCCAAACATCAACCATTGTCTTTTCTCCAACTTCTGCTTTCCCACGTTTGACAATCATATCCAAACCACTTTGTAAGATTTCTTCTAATTTCGAATTTGAATCAGCCTTGGCCATACCCATAAAAGCAGAGCCATACAAGGGACCAGAAGCACCGCCTACCTTACTCAGTAGTTGCATTGAGACAAGTTTAAAAACATCACTGCTAGTCTCAAATTGCTTTCCTTCTAAGTTTTCCATAACTGCAGCCATGCCACGCGCCATATTTCCACCGTGGTCTCCATCTCCTATAGGGGTGTCTAGCGCACTAAGGTAATCTTTCTGTTCTTGAATCTTTTCATTAAAAAGCTTCATCCATTCAAGAGCTTGTTCAGCATTCATGCGACATTTCCTCCTTGAGTTTTACCAAGCTGGGGTAGTAACAGGTGCATTTAGAGCATCCAACCACTCATCATCTGCCAATCGAATCAATGTTAATGACAAGCCAGCCATATCGATTGATGTCATATAGTTTCCAATTTTCTTAAACGCCAACTCAACACCTTTTTCATGGAGTAATTTAGCCACATCATTTGCAAATACGTATTGCTCCATAAGAGGAGTGCTTCCTAAACCATTGATGAGAAGGCCATAGCGTTCACCAGCCTTAAGTTGGAAACCTTCAGATAATTTTTCAACCAGCTCTGAGGCCAATTGTGCTGAAGGTTGCATTTTCTCTTTCTTATATCCTGGCTCACCGTGAATACCAACTCCATATTCAAATTCATCATCTTCTAGAACAAAACCTGGTTTCCCAACCTCAGGAACGGTTGCTCCAGACAAGGCTAGCCCAATTGTTTTAATTTCTAAGACAAGTTTATCGGCCAAGTCCTTCATTTCAGCTAATGATTTACCAGAACGAGCTGCAGCACCCAAAATTTTATGGACTAATATAGTACCTGCAACACCTCGACGCCCTTGGGTATAGAGACTATTTTCAACAGCGATATCATCATCAACCACAACACTTGCTACATCAATACCTTCCATTTCAGCAAGTTCTTGTGCAATTTCAAAGTTCATAATGTCACCAGAATAGTTCTTGATGATCATGAAAACTCCAGCACCTTCATCAGCCGCCTTGATGGCTTCTAAAATTTGGTCCGGAGTAGGTGAAGTGAAGACTGCTCCACAAATGGCAGCAGACAACATTCCATCTCCTACAAAACCAGCATGACTTGGCTCATGTCCTGAACCTCCACCTGAAATGAGTCCAACTTTTCCTGTCTTTTCTGCCTTTCTAACGATGACATCAAAACCATCTAAGCGTTCTAGCAAGTCATCATGCATGAATGACAATCCCTGCAACATTTCATCAACAACTTGTGTCGGTTCATTTATAATTTTTTTCATGAGAAACTCCTTTCGGCATCTACCTTTGTTTTCGCTTTCATTATATATTTTTTATTGCTGGATGATAAGGGACAGATTCTATTATTTGTCCCCTTTTAAACCCGTTTAAAAAAATTTTTTGGTAAAATGAAGTAAGTAAAAGAAAGGTTTCCTATGGCATCATCACTTATTACAAAAAAACGGATTGCCAAGGCATTTAGAGACCTATTAGCTACTAGAGAATTTGACAAAATCTCCATTGTAGATATCATGGAATCAGCTGGCATTCGTAGACAGACCTTTTACAATCATTTTCTTGACAAATATGAACTGCTAGACTGGATATTTGAAACTGACTTAACCGAGTATATTACCAATAACTTGGACTTCATTTCAGGTCAAAAACTATTACAAGAATTATTTTTTTATTTCGAACAAGAGCGTGACTTTTATATTCAACTTTTTGATATTCAAGGGCAAAATAACTTCTATGACCACTTTATCAGCTACTGTCGCTTGCTTGTATCAAAAATTTTAAGAGAATACGGTCAGATTGATATCGATTCATCTGCTTATACTTGTTTTTTGTTAGACTATCATTCACATGCTCTAGCAGAAATCGTGAAGGCTTACGTCAATAAAAAAAGTCCAGTTCCACAACCAGACTTTCTAATCATGACAATTATTGGAAAGAGACCACAATGACATTTATTTCAAATCATAAACAGAAAATTATTTCAAGTTACATTTCGGCAACTGTCAGCAGTCATCCTGAATTAGAAAAACACCCTACCTTACCATTAGTCTATCAAAAAAATCGTAATCCTCATCAGGTTCCAATATTGGCGGGTGGAGGTTCAGGACACGAACCTGCTCATATTGGATATGTGGGAGAAGGAATGCTTACTGCTGCTATTTATGGCCAATTATTTACTCCTCCTACACGAACTGAAATCTTAGAGTCCATTCGTTTTTTAAACAATGGTCACGGTGTCTTCATCATTGTAAAAAATTTCGAAGCAGACATCAAAGAATTTAGCTCGGCCATTAATACTGCTAGACAAGAAGGAATTAAGGTCGGCTATAGTCTAACACACGACGATATTTCCATTGAACCTCACAATAGATTTCAAATTAGAGGAAGGGGACTTGCAGGGACAATTTTACTTCATAAAGTTCTAGGATATGCAGCTCAAAATGGTGCCGAAATAGAGCAACTAACTGATTTAGGTCATGAACTTGCTCCCGAAATCGCAACAATTGGCTTTGCAACGAAATCTGCTAGTCTCCCCCAATCTACCCTTCCACTATTTAACTTGGAAGAAGGAAATATTTCTTATGGTATTGGGATACATGGCGAAGAAGGCTATCGTATCGTCCCATTCCAATCATCGGAAATTCTTGCAAATGAAATTATAAGTAAGTTAAGATTGCACTATCATTGGAAAAAGGGTGATCAATTTATATTGCTTGTAAATAATCTAGGTACTAGTACCAACCTAGAAATGGGCATATTTATCAATGATCTCCTTCAACTCTTAGAAATTGAAGGAGTCGCTATTACCTTTATAAAATCAGGAACATTTATGACCAGTCTGGACATGGCAGGTATATCCGTAACTCTTTGCCCCGTAAAAAATAAACAGTGGTTAGATGCACTCAATGCTCCAACGACAGCTTTTGCATGGTAATTTGCTTGTATAACTCAAAAGGGCTACATCACTTGATAGCCCTTTGCTTTTATCTTA
>NZ_CAUQWY010000076.1:0-3834 GCF_963521865.1 uncultured Streptococcus sp. | reverse complement strand
ACTTGGGCGATGGTATCTGCTGGGTGTTCATCGTCTGCTGGGAGAGTTTGGATGGCCATATGGTAGTTATGGTCAAATTCACCGTCAGCTGCGATTTCTTCGATTCCTTCTTCTTTCAAAGCGTGAATCAAACTTTCTTGCACCATCTCCAATCCTTTTTTGACATCGTCTGTCAAACCTTCAACTGCGAGTGCACGTTCAAGGTTATCCAAAGAAGGGAGGATCGCTTTTGCCAAGTCTTGGCTACGATAACGTTGCAAGTTTTGACGCTCTTCATTGGCACGGCGTTGGATATTTTGCATCTCTGCATGAGCGCGAAGGTATTTATTTTCGAACTCATCTGCACGTTCATTTGCCAAGTCCAATTCAGACTTCTCAGGAGTTGTCTCTTCTACCGTTTCCACAACTTCCTCTTCTTGAACTTCTTCTACTTCTTCATTTTTTATATCTTGGGCCATTTTCGCCTCCTTTAATGATTTCAATCTTAATGTACTTCGTAATGATTACTGCTGAGATAGCGGTAAAAATCTGTCAACTTCATGGTCAAAACACGGTTGACCACATTGACTTGGTTGATTAGCTGTTGGTAATCCAGATTAACTGGACCGATAATGGCTAGAATTCCAACTCCCCGATAAGGAATGAGGAACTTGCTACTAATCACCGCTAGGTCAGCTAGACAGGACTCTTGACTGTCTGCAACACGGACGTTTTGCATCTGATCTTCACGCAACCCCTCACGAATCTCCAGAGCCACCTTTTGCGGTTGATCAAAGAACTGATAGGCTGCTAGATTGGCAAAATTCAAGAGATTAACCTTGCCCGCCACCACAATGTTTTCGTTGAACATTTCCTTAAAGATATGTTCAAAGAGATCGATCACATTATCCGTTGTTGTAAAGTAACGCTGGATAATCTGCGGAATCTCCGTCCGAATCTTGTAGTGAATATCTAGAACGGTGTGGCCGAGGAAACGTTCCTGAATGATGCTCTTCAGTTTCAGCAAATCCTCCTGCAAGAAGTTCCTTGGAATCAGAAACTGACTAGTAACCGTTCGAGACTCGTCTAGGGTGAATACTGCCAAGGCTGTATGTTGGCCCAAAACAACGATATCAAAGGCTGTCAAACGTTGCCTGCTCGGCTCAACATCCAGTGCTACTACCGTACAGCCACTCAAGTCTGTCAGTAGATTAGCAGCCTCTTGCAGAATATCCTCCAATTTGAAAAATTCCTGATCAAAGGCTTTGACAATCTCATAAACCTCATTTTCAGCCAGTCGGTCAAAATCCAGTGAGTGTTTCACATAGTACTGAAAACCAGCAACACTTGGCATCCGACCACTTGAAGTATGAGCCTTTTCAAGCAAACCTTGCTTTTCTAGAGCCGCCATGTCATTACGAATGGTTGCACTGCTAGAGTTAATAGACTCTTGCAAGGCTTTGGATCCGACAGGTTCGTGCGTTTTGGTAAAGATGTCAATAATCAGATTTAAAATATCCTGCTGACGCCCTGTAACCATCTCATCACTCCTTTCTGTCTGATCGATTAGCACTCGATACGCTCAAGTGCTAACTCATGATTCTATTATACACCCTTAAAAGAGAATGTCAAGACAAAAACTCAAAAAATTAGCACTCTTTTAACAAGAGTGCTAAAAATCAGTCTAAAGACCTAGAACCTTACTGTTTATCTACTTGGTATTTCCTTTTAAGTCTGAAAAAACCATGGATTAAATAAGAAATCATTAAAGCATATAAAAGAAAAATAATAAAGAAAGACATAGAAAGTTCTTCTTTAAATACACTCATACAAACAACAAGACCGCCTAAGAAAGTAGCTGTACAGGAACGAAGTCTAGATCGCATAACTTCCCATCTGAGCCCCTTAGCCATATAGACTTGATCCTCTGGAAGTAAATCAGAAGACGATTTACGAAGAATCGAACAAAAACCTGTTTCTATCAATTCCCAACCTCTATTTCGAAAATCTTGCAGTTCATGCTGATATTTTTTAAGAAATCTAGAATCATAGATACGGTAGATGACATCGTCAGGTTGGCATTGGTCAAAATAGAAAAAACCAAAACGACTTGTTCTATATCTCCAGCCTTTCAAGTGCATCTCACGCAAATACTCTTCTTCCTTGTCCAAATCAACAATGGTGAAAATCCGAAATTGCTTTTTATTTATCATGACTTTCCCTCCAATTTTGAGCATACCTATCCTATCATAAATCTGATAATTTCTTCTTTTCATGCCATAACTTCCAGCTAATATAGGCAACTATTAACAAAAGGATTAAAGACAAGAAAACATCTAGCCCGACCGCAAGAAAACTCCATAGACCATACGCATTACTTCTATTGAGCAATTTAAGTAAGAATGGTATATGTATGGCTAGCAAAAGCAAAATAGGTACTAATCGCAGTCTTAAAATGCGATTAACCATAGCTAACTTCCCAGCAACGTCATTATAGATTTCAAATTCTGCATCCGATTCAATTTCAGAATGTGCTTTTCTAAAATAGGAAAAACTATTAAAGTCTGTAATATGCTCCCAGCCACAATCTTTAAATAGTTGTAAATAGGAGGTTCTCTCTGATTTTTCCATTGGGTAAAAATCCAACTGATAAGATACCTGCTCAGGCTGACATTTTTCAAAGGTATACTTAACTACAAACAATAAGATAGAATAGCTTACTTTCCTAAGTTTCCAGCCCTTAGCATGCATTTCTCTAAAGTATAGAGCCTCCCTCTCATAATCCGCAATTGTAAAAATTCGATAAACAATTTTCTTTTCCATCATCCTTCCTCCCGACTATTTCTGTAGAGGCGCTCAATACGCTTCAATTCAATATCTAAGACTTTTCGTCCCAAGTCTGTTATCTGATAGATTTTCCGTTTTTCCTCTTCGCGGACAAAGGAAATCAAACCATCCTTTTCCATTTTTGACAAGGTTCCATACATAGTTCCAGGACTAATCAAGACTTGCGAATCTGTCATCTCCTTGACCTTTTGCGTAATACTATAACCATGACCTTCCTTTTGCAAACAGAACAAGATATAAAAACCCGTTTCCGTCATCGGAAGATAGACCCGACGAACCTTATCCGTTAATTCCATTTATAAGCACCTCCTATTCAGTTCGATATATCGCACTTCGTTATATAAAATATATCACACCTCGATATAAAATGCAAGAAAAAAGACCGCCCTCAGGCAATCTTTCTTCTATATTAGTAAAGATCTAAATAGTTATCAATTTCCCATTGTGAAACGAAGGTTGCATAGCTAGCCCACTCGATACGTTTAGCTTCAAGGAAGCTAGTATAGATATGTTCTCCAAGAGCTTCTCTGACAACCTCATCTTCTGTCAAAGCTTTCAAAGCGTTGTGAAGAGTTGATGGAAGGTCTGTAATACCAGCTTCCTTACGCTCTTCTGCTGTCATGATGTAGATATTTTCTTCGATAGGAGCTGGTGCTTCGATTTTATTTTCAATACCATGCAAACCAACTTCCAAAAGAACCGCCATAGCGATATATGGGTTTGCCATCGGATCCACTGAACGCAACTCAAGACGAGTTCCCATACCACGTGAAGCAGGCACGCGTACAAGTGGCGAACGGTTACGACCAGCCCAAGCAATGTAAACAGGCGCTTCATAACCTGGAACCAAACGTTTGTATGAGTTAACTGTTGGGTTCATGATGGCAGTATAGTTGTAGGCATGCTTGATCAAACCGCCAAGGAAATGGTAGGCAGTTTCTGACAACTGCATTCCTTTTGGATCATTTGGATCAAAGAAGGCATTATTTCCTTCTGCATCAAACAAGG
>NZ_CAUQWY010000075.1:0-3851 GCF_963521865.1 uncultured Streptococcus sp. | reverse complement strand
ATACTCTTCGAAAATCTCTTCAAACCACGTCAGCTCTATCTGCAACCTCAAAACAATGTTTTGAGCAGCCTGCGGCTAGCTTCCTAGTTTGCTCTTTGATTTTCATTGAGTATAACTTTGTTTCTATCTTAATCAAACTGGATAGTGAATAATCATATTATCACGATAGAAGAAGAGGCTGAGATTGCTGATTCTCGGCCTCTTAGGTCTCTTAAAATGTTCCGATACGGGTGATTGGCCAGAAGCGGAATTTAGCTTCCCCTGTGATATCTTTTGCTTTGAAGGTACCTACGTGACGACTGTCACTTGAAACTAAGCGGTCGTCTCCAAGGAGAAGGTATTCTCCTTCTGGAACAGTAAAGCTAAAGTTGGTGTTATAGTTGACATCAACTGTGAAGGCTTGCGCTTTTTGAGCGATACTTCTAAAGAAAGTGCCTTTATTTCCTTCAAAGCCCTTGCCTGAGTAAGTGCTTTGGAGTTTGTCATCCTTGAAGCGTTTGATATAGTCAGCTAGGTAAGGTTCGTCCGTCTCTTTATCATTGATGTAAAGTTTATCGTTTTCGTAACGGATGGTGTCGCCAGGCATTCCGATGACACGCTTGACAATGTCCTTATTGCCATCTTCCTCATGGGCAACCACGATATCAAAACGGTCAATAGGGAGGTGTTTGATAACAAAGAGAATTTCGCCATCCGCTAGGGTCGGATCCATGGAATGTCCTTCTACGCGGACATTGCTCCAAAAAAAGATACGACTTAAAGCTAGTAATGACAGAATCAGGAGGAACAATCCCCACTCTTTTAAGAAATGTTTAAATGAATTCATAACTTACCTTTCTAAGCGTTTTTTCGCTTTTTCAGTGTTTTTAAAGTGCAATTTGGCGCAGAAATTGAGTCCCTGCATGCCATAGGCTTGCAAAATCTGGCTAGCCACCTTATCAGAAGCCGTTCCAGCTCCACTTGGAAGTTGATAACCCAGTTCTCGTCCCAGATTTTCAAGATTTTCCAGAAAGAGATCACGCGCAATGATAGAAGAAACTGCGACAGCCAAGTATTTACCCTCAGACTTTTCTTCTAAGCTGATCGGATTGCTGAAACGATTGGCCTCTTGTGCCAAGTACTTATCATAATTTTTAGCACTGGTAAAGGCATCAATCACAATTTTCTCAGGCTGAATGCCTTTTTGAAGAAGGAGATAGATAGCCTGGTTATGGAGGGCGACCTTAACCGAAACAGCGTTGTAGCGGTCTCCGATGACCTCGTTGTACTTGCTTGGTGAGAGAAGCAGTGCCTGGTGCTGGATTTTTTCTTTGAGGATAGGGGCAATCTGACGGATCTTTTGGTCGGTCAGAGTTTTAGAATCTCCCACACCGAGTTTTCGCAAGAAGGCATGCTGGTCAGGTGTGACAAAGGAAGCTACAACTGCAAGCCCACCAAAGTAGGAACCATTCCCTACCTCATCTGTCCCAATCAAAGGGAGATTTTGTCCGCTGGTTTCCTCTACAACTTGATAGCCAAAGAAACTGGCGTATTTCTCAGCTCCTTCACCCTGAAGCAAGACCTTTCCAGAAGTATAGATAGAAACGGTTGCTTGAGGCAGTTTCAAAAAGTAGCGAACATAGGGGTTTTTACTGGGAGCCAGACTAGTTTGATAGTGTTCAAGAAAAGCCTGAATCTCCTTTTCACTTGGTGTGAGTGTTATACTTGCCATAGTTTCTATTGTACCATAAAAGCAGGCAAATTTGTAAAAACTGACAAAATTAGCGAATTTTGATATAATATCGTGAGGTGAATTTTATGGCAAATCTAAATCGATTCAAATTTACATTCGGGAAAAAATCATTAACCTTGACAAGCGAACATGATAACCTTTTTATGGAGGAAATCGCCAAGGTTGCGACAGAAAAATACCAAGCAATTAAAGAACAAATGCCTAGCGCAGATGATGAAACAATCGCTCTTTTGTTGGCAGTCAACTGTTTGTCAACTCAACTCAGCCGTGAGATTGAATTTGATGATAAGGAGCAAGAATTAGAAGAACTCCGTCACAAACTTGTGACTTGTAAGCAAGAGCAGAGCAAGATTGAGGATTCCTTATGATTTCACTCCTTCTTCTATTGATCTTGGCTTGGGGATTTTATATCGGCTATCGGAGAGGTCTGCTCTTACAGGTTTATTACCTGATTTCAGCCATGGCATCGGCTTTTATGGCTGGCCAGTTTTACAAGGGGCTGGGAGAACAATTCCATTTATTGCTCCCTTATGCAAATCCGCAGGAAGGACAGGGAACTTTCTTTTTCCCATCGGATCAACTCTTTCAGTTGGATAAGGTCTTTTACGCGGGTATCGGCTACTTGCTTGTATTTGGGATAGTCTATAGCATCGGTCGTTTGCTTGGTCTCCTCTTACACTTGATTCCTAGTAAAAAACTGGGTGGCAAGTTGTTCCAAGTTTCAGCAGGTATCTTGTCCATGTTGGTGACCTTATTTGTCTTGCAAATGGCCTTGACAATCTTGGCGACCATCCCCATGGCAGCTATACAAAATCCTCTTGAAAAGAGTATCGTCGCAAAACACATCATCCAGAGCATACCAGTAACAACCAGTTGGCTCAAACAAATCTGGGTGACAAATTTAATCGGATAAAAAGGGCAGGAGTTTTCCTAGCCCTTTGTTTACAGATTTGACTAGAATCTATCAGAATGTAAAAAGCTAATACTCTTCGAAAATCTCTTCAAACCATGTCAGCTTCCATCTGCAGCCTCAAAACACTGTTTTGAGCAACCTGTGGCTAGCTTCCTAGTTTGCTTTTTGATTTTTATTGAGTATCATACACCTAGACATTCAAAGACAAGGAAATAAAGATGAATAAGAAAATATTAGAAACATTAGAGTTCAATAAGGTCAAGGTCTTGTTTGAACCCCATTTGTTGACAGAGCAGGGCTTGGAGCAATTGAGACAGCTGGTTCCGACTGCTAAAGCAGATAAAATCAAACAGGCTTTTGCTGAGATGAAGGAAATGCAGGCTCTTTTCGTCGAGCAACCGCATTTTACTATTCTCGCAACCAAGGAAATTACAGGAGTCTGCAAGCGTTTGGAGATGGGGGCGGATCTCAATATCGAGGAGTTCCTCCTCTTGAAGCGCGTGCTTCTTTCTAGCAGAGAATTGCAAAGTTTTTACGCCAATCTGGAAAATGTTAGCTTGGAAGAATTAGCCCTTTGGTTTGAGAAATTACATGATTTTCCGCAATTACAAGGAAATCTCCAAGCCTTTAATGATGCAGGTTTCATTGAAAATTTTGCCAGTGAAGAATTAGCGCGCATCCGTCGAAAAATCCATGATAGCGAGAGTCAGGTACGCGATGTTTTACAGGACCTGCTCAAGCAAAAAGCGCAGATGTTGACAGAAGGGATTGTTGCCAGCAGAAATGGCCGTCAGGTTTTACCAGTCAAAAACACCTACCGCAATAAGATTGCAGGTGTCGTTCATGATATTTCTGCCAGCGGAAACACCGTCTATATCGAACCCCGTGAGGTGGTCAAACTGAGCGAAGAAATCGCTAGTCTGCGAGCAGATGAGCGTTATGAAATGCTTCGCATTCTCCAAGAAATTTCTGAGCGTGTCCGCCCTCATGCGACTGAGATTGCTAATGACGCTTGGATTATCGGTCATCTGGACTTGATTCGTGCCAAGGTCCGCTTTATCCAAGAAAGACAAGCAGTCGTTCCTCAGCTATCAGAAAATCAAGAGATTCAACTGCTCCATGTATGTCATCCTCTGGTCAAAAATGCCGTTGCAAATGATGTCCATTTTGGTCAAGATTTAACAGCCATTGTCATTACAGGTCCCA
>NZ_CAUQWY010000074.1:0-3895 GCF_963521865.1 uncultured Streptococcus sp. | reverse complement strand
AAAATGCTTGGCTAAATAAAATATATCTGTTAAAATAAAAACAAGGAAACAGAAAAGGGTTTCATTGCATGAGAAAAAACGTGGAATTCAAAAACTAGCTATATTAGCATTACTAGGTGTTTTTACGTTTAGTAACACAATTCCTTACCAACAGTTATTCAGAAGAATAGACAATTGGAAGTTCGAGTACAATCACAAAAAAATCGAATGGACTTGATGTTGGAAAGGCAGATTGATTTCGTATTACTTTAAAATTCAACTATTTAGAGAAAGGTATTCTGATGAGAGCTTGTAACAATACCAGATAGATATAAGAATGGAAATGTTTGATAAAATGCTTTCATAGCTAACCAACTGTTGAAAATTATGAGTTACAAAGTCTAAAGTATTTAAGATTAGTTTATAAAATTAGGTCTCTGCCTGTAGAAAGGAACGTGCAGTTAGAAAGGAGGAAAAAATAGGATACTATAATTCAGACTGAGATTTCTAATTAAAATATGTAGTTGCATTTCGCTCATTTTCATAATATTTCATTTAGAGGAGTAATAATATGTTAAAATTTAGATTTGATGCGGGATGGTAAAGAATAATTGAAGAAGATTCTTTTATCAATAGTTTAGTAAGCTTGTTAGTTTATAGAGAACAGGGATATTTCTGCCCTCTATTTTAGAATAAGGAATGCACTATGAAAAAATTATTTATACTCATATCCAACCTGCTTGCTAGTTTGTTCTTTGTTTGGGTATTTACCATTTGGACTGATACATATGTCTCCCATTATTACCCCAACGTTGTTGTACGTGATTCTTCCCCTGAAACAACTTTTCAGCATGTTGCTACACGCTTGGAAAAACTAGCAGAAGAAACGGATAGCTTTATTGCGATTCAACACCAAGATCCTAACTCAGAAGGTACTACAGTTTTTTCTTATACGACCTTTGGGGACGGAAAGTTGCCTGATGGGCTTCAGGAAAAAAATCTAGAAGATGCTCAAAGTAGTAGTGTTGAAACAAACTATTTTGTATTCGATGGAAACCTAGATATTCACTTGCTAAGGGAGGAGCTAAGTCAACTTGGCTTGACTAATATGCACCTGACAATTCCATCTAAACTATCTACGTTAATGGCTATCTTTAGTAACGGATTTCAGTTAATCAGTCTATTGATTTTCATCTTAACCTTTGTAGCACTGACTTTAATTAGTCAAATTAGCCAATTACGGTCGTCGGGCATTCGCCTCATTTCAGGAGAGAAACGGTGGTCCATTTTCCTTAGACCAGTTGGTGAGGATTTGAAAGGGATAGCTGTTGGTTTCAGTTTAGCTGGCGTGCTCGCCATTCTTATGCAAAAAATTCTGTCGCTTCCAACGCAATCCCTAATGACCATAGGAGAAGGCTTGCTCAGTTATAATCTCATCTTGTTGTCGATCTCCCTGTTTTTCGCTCAACTTTTCGCAGTTGGAATAAAAAAGATACACCTGATGCAGATTATAAAAGGGCAAGTGCCTGTCAGAGGAATCATTAGTTTGATTTTAATCGGTCAACTATTAGCGATTATTATTGTAACGCTGGGAATAGGGAGTAGCTTAAAGTATTCCCAAGCCTGGCAACAGCATCGGATTGGACAAGAGGCTTGGAGCCAGGAAAGGCAACTGATTACCCTATCAATCAGCCGTGAAGGAACGAGTCCTGGTTTTGATGAACAAGCTCAAAGGAAACTCAGAACTTGGTATCAATTGATGGATCTGGCTGTTTCAGAACAAAAGGCTTTCTTATCTAGACACCAGTTAATTGACCGTACTTTGCAAAATGGCATGGCTTCCTCCAAAAACTTGACAACCTCTACAGAATGGCACGATTACAGCCCGAATGGCAATGTCCTTATCGTCACACCGCAATACTTGGAGCGTCAAAACATTTCTGTAGATACAACTATTGAGCAAAAGATGAATCACCTTGATGTAGGGGAGTTTGTCTTATTGCTGCCTGAACACCTCCGTTCAGAGGAAGAACATTATAAATCTGTTTTTGAAGACGACTTAACCAGTCGCATGTCTAGTCGAGATGAACGACAGCAAATGACTGCTACGGTAGGTTATTTGGAATCAGGTCAGGATCGTTTTGTGTATAATACGACCCCTATTTCTTACCAGCAGTTTTTGAAAGATCCAATCATCATTGTTATAACACCCCAATCAACTGGTCCACAGTCCGTTTTGTTTTGGGTAGACGCAGTACAGAACTACGTTCTCTTTAATCAATTGTCTGATGCCCAGGAGCTTATCCAGAGACAAGGCATTGAAAATTGGGTCTCAGAAATGCAAACAGGTTACCACAACTACATCACATTATTGGATAATATCCAGAGGGAACGTTGGGTAATGCTAGCAGGAGCTGTGCTTGGGATTGCAACTTCAATCTTGTTGTTTAACACTATGAATAGGCTCTACTTTGAAGAATTTAGACGTGCCATTTTTATCAAACGCATTGCAGGTCTCAGGTTCTTAGAAATCCATCGCACTTATCTCTTTGCTCAACTGGGTGTGTTTTTACTGGGATTTGTTGCGAGTGTATTTTTTATGGTAGAGATAGTAGTTGCTTTCTTAGTCTCGTTACTCTTTACTGGTCTATCTCTTTTACAGTTACATGTCCAAATGCAGAAAGAAAACAAGATGTCCATGCTTGTTTTGAAGGGAGGTTAATATGATTGAACTTAAACAGGTGAGTAAATCTTTTGGAGAACGAGAGTTATTTTCGAATCTTTCAATGACATTTGAGGCTGGAAAAGTCTATGCCTTAATTGGTTCAAGTGGTAGCGGTAAAACAACCTTGATGAACATGATTGGGAAATTAGAATCTTATGATGGGACGATTTTTTACCGAGGTAAAGACTTGGCCAATTATAAATCGAGTGATTTTTTCCGTCACGAATTGGGCTACCTCTTCCAGAACTTTGGCTTAATTGAAAACCAAAGTATTGAAGAAAATTTTAAGCTAGGTCTCATTGGTCAAAAGTTGAGTCGGTCGGAACAGCGGTTGAGGCAGAAGCAGGCTTTAGAACAGGTCGGCCTGGCTTATCTTGACCTAGATAAGCGCATCTTTGAGTTATCGGGCGGAGAATCGCAACGGGTTGCCTTGGCAAAAGTTATCTTAAAGAATCCACCCCTTATTCTGGCAGATGAGCCAACAGCTTCAATAGACCCAGCAACCTCTCAGTTGATTATGGAGATTTTGCTATCTCTTCGAGATGATAATAGGCTAATCATTATCGCAACACATAATCCGGCAATTTGGGAGATGGCTGATGAAGTGTTCACGATGGATCGTCTGAAATAAAAATCCTTGTTTTTAATTGCACGATGAGTTACTGAAATATTATCATGAATCAATAATTGGAGTTAATTTAGAATTGTACTTTATTAATATTGAGGTAACTTTTTCTTGATAAAGGAAGAAATAGTGGAGAGGAAGTTAGATTGAAAAAATTCGACAATTATATTATTGAGAAGCCTTGCGATTCTAATTTAGATAAACTGTAAAAAATCTTAATAATTGAAAGTTTGGTAGATGATATTTTGCAATTTTCTATCAGAATCAATAATAGTGTAGGAGAGATTTTCCTCCTACAACTGTTTCAAAAGAAATATTTACCCATTGGGAGAAGATGTTGCAGTGGATAATGTGTTACTCACTGAAAAATATAATTTTCAACTAAAAGATTTTGAAGGATTCATTTCAAAATAAACAATAATTAAAGAATAACAAAAATCCTCCGTTTCAAAGAGTAGGGAACTCTTTGTGACAGAGGATTTTTTCTATAGGGATTTAGTAGCTGCAATTGCGGCTTCGAAGTTTGGTTCAGAGTTGATATTGTCCACGTATTCAACGTAGCGAAT
>NZ_CAUQWY010000073.1:0-3909 GCF_963521865.1 uncultured Streptococcus sp. | reverse complement strand
AACTTAAATTTGTTAAACCAGCCTAAAAGGCAATAAATAATAGAAAAGAGAGAAAAACGATGGCAGTTCAAATGGAATACGAAAAAGATGTTAAAGTAGCAGCACTTGACGGTAAAAAAATCGCCGTTATCGGTTATGGTTCACAAGGACATGCGCACGCTCAAAACTTGCGTGACTCAGGTCGTGATGTTATCATCGGTGTACGTCCAGGTAAATCTTTTGACAAAGCAAAAGAAGATGGATTTGACACTTACACAGTAGCAGAAGCTACTAAATTGGCTGACGTTATCATGATTTTGGCACCAGACGAAATCCAACAAGAATTGTACGAAGCAGAAATCGCTCCAAACTTGGAAGCTGGAAACGCAGTTGGATTTGCTCATGGTTTCAACATTCATTTTGAATTTATCAAAGTTCCTGCGGATGTAGATGTCTTTATGTGTGCACCTAAAGGACCAGGACACTTGGTACGTCGTACTTATGAAGAAGGATTTGGTGTACCAGCTCTTTACGCTGTATACCAAGATGCAACAGGAAATGCGAAAAACATTGCTATGGACTGGTGTAAAGGTGTTGGAGCTGCTCGTGTAGGTCTTCTTGAAACAACATACAAAGAAGAAACTGAAGAAGATTTGTTTGGTGAACAAGCTGTACTTTGTGGTGGTTTGACTGCCCTTATCGAAGCAGGTTTCGAAGTCTTGACAGAAGCAGGTTACGCTCCAGAATTGGCTTACTTTGAAGTTCTTCACGAAATGAAATTAATCGTTGACTTGATCTACGAAGGTGGATTCAAGAAAATGCGTCAATCAATTTCAAACACTGCTGAATACGGTGACTATGTATCAGGTCCACGTGTAATCACTGAACAAGTTAAAGAAAATATGAAGGCTGTCTTGGCAGACATCCAAAATGGTAAATTTGCAAACGACTTTGTAAATGACTATAAAGCTGGACGTCCAAAATTGACTGCTTACCGTGAACAAGCAGCTAACCTTGAAATTGAAAAAGTTGGTGCAGAATTGCGTAAAGCAATGCCATTCGTTGGTAAAAACGACGATGATGCATTCAAAATCTATAACTAATTAGAAAGCAAAGAATTTTGCTAAAATAGTAGCTTCAGCTATTCGTGGGATATTAGATGTACTGATTTAGGGGTTGAAATCATATGAATATTACCAATTTGTTTTCTATCAAGACAGGATGTGATGAAACTGATAGGCAACTGCAAAAACTATTTTTTCAGTTGGATTTACAATTGGGAGAATTGACAGATCAACTAAGAAAATTAGATTCTAATTTTGTTCCTCGTAGTCAATTTGTAGACACGTTGGATTTGAATGATGTAGAATATAAAGAAATTTTAAACTATTTTATCTTCCATCGTAATGATAGTGAAGAAAGTTTGGTAGAATGGTTATATGATTGGATTTCCACAAATCGTTATGAACTTCCTAAAGAGTTTTCAATTCGTATGGCTCATAAATATCATGAAAGTGTTGCTGAAGTTTTTGGAGATGAATAACTAAAAAAACAGTCATTAGTGACTGTTTTTTATAGAAAAAGAGGTTTTATATGTTAAGTTCAAAAGATATCATCAAGGCTCACAAGGTCTTGAATGGTGTGGTCGTTAATACACCGCTTGATTATGACCATTATTTATCGGAGAAGTATGATGCTAAGATTTATTTGAAAAAGGAAAATGCCCAGCGTGTTCGTTCTTTTAAAATTCGTGGTGCTTATTATGCCATTTCCCAGCTCAGCAAGGAAGAGCGTGAGCGTGGGGTAGTCTGTGCCTCTGCGGGAAATCATGCGCAGGGAGTTGCTTATACTTGTAATGAGATGAAAATTCCTGCTACTATCTTTATGCCCATTACTACTCCGCAACAAAAAATTGGGCAGGTTCGCTTTTTTGGTGGGGATTTCGTAACCATTAAACTAGTTGGAGATACCTTTGATGCGTCAGCTAAAGCAGCTCAAGAATTTACAGTCTCTGAAAACCGTACCTTTATTGATCCCTTTGATGATGCTCATGTTCAAGCTGGTCAAGGGACAGTTGCTTATGAGATTTTAGAAGAGGCTCGAAAAGAATCGATTGATTTTGATGCTGTCTTGGTCCCTGTTGGTGGTGGCGGTCTCATTGCTGGGGTTTCAACTTACATCAAGGAAACAAGTCCAGAGATTGAAGTTATTGGGGTAGAGGCGAATGGAGCGCGTTCCATGAAGGCTGCTTTTGAAGCTGGTGGTCCAGTCAAACTCAAAGAAATTGACAAATTTGCGGATGGGATTGCTGTGCAAAAGGTAGGACAGTTGACCTATGAGGCAACTCGTCAACATGTTCAAACTTTGGTAGGTGTCGATGAGGGATTGATTTCTGAAACCTTGATTGACCTCTACTCTAAGCAAGGGATTGTCGCAGAACCTGCTGGAGCAGCTAGTATCGCCTCTTTAGAGGTTTTAGCTGAATATATCAAGGGGAAGACTATTTGTTGTATCATTTCTGGAGGAAATAATGATATCAACCGCATGCCAGAAATGGAAGAGCGTGCCTTGATTTATGATGGTATCAAGCATTATTTTGTGGTCAATTTTCCACAGCGTCCAGGTGCTCTGCGTGAGTTTGTAAATGATATCTTGGGGCCAAATGATGATATCACACGTTTTGAGTATATCAAAAGAGCTAGCAAGGGGACAGGCCCAGTATTGATTGGGATTGCCTTGGCAGATAAGCATGATTATGCAGGATTGATTCGTCGCATGGAAGGTTTTGATCCAGCTTATATTAACTTAAATGGTAATGAAACGCTCTATAATATGCTTGTCTGAGGACTAATAAAAAAATATCATATTATTTGCACAACTGATGTATAGGTGCTATAATGAGGGTAAAGAAAGGGGGCGATTCCTATGAACTTAGGAAAACTATCCTACTATTTCTACTACAACTTATTATAGTACCTATTATTTTTGTTTCAGTTTATAATAATAAAAAAGAATCACTTGCTATATATAAGGATACTATTTAGAATACGATATTTTATATATAACTAATTTAAAAATTGTCTAAATATAATAGCAAACAGAGAAAATAATCAGTATTTATGAGACAGATTTGGTGATTTAATTGATAAAATTGATCTGATACTTGTCAAATGAGAATAGTAGAAAAGTTTGTGACATTAGGAAGTCATATTCTAGATGCTGACTATGAAGTGGTGTTTGAAAAGAATATGTAAAATCTGATGAAACAAGTCCATTGTACCAGTTGAAAAAGAAAATAAGATTTAAATAATGACAGGAAGAAACCTCAGACAAAGAGAAAGGAAAGAGATAGTTAAGAGCTAATCAGAGGAAAATATTATCTTTGCTAGCTTTAATAATTTAAAAGGAATGTATAGAATTACTTGAATATGACTCCTGTCTATCCTATTGAGTATCTGGTATGTAGTTTATATGAATATTCTTACATATTATAGGTTTAATAATGCAATTATTTTTTAGGTACTTACTAATGGTTTATAGCAAGTAAAAACCTATATATTATCGGCTTTAAAAAAGAAGTAAGAAAAATAAAAATCTTTTATTTTATTGAATATATGTTTTTTTATTGACAAAAGACATAAAAACGTATAGAATAATATATCGTAAAGAAGAAAATAGGAGAAGGACATGGCTAAGTCAAACTTTGAAAAAGTAGAATCAGTTGTTGGCTGGGTTCGTGATAAGAAAATCACAGGCTACCGTATCTCTAAAGAAACGAATGCGCGTGAAATGTCTATCATTGCTCTAGCGCAGGGTCGTGCAAAAGTAAAAAATATTTCATTTGAAACAGCTCTAGGTTTAATTGATTTCTATGAAAAAAATCATGAAAAATTTGAAGATTAATCTTTGGATAATGGCGGATTCTTGAAT
>NZ_CAUQWY010000072.1:0-4042 GCF_963521865.1 uncultured Streptococcus sp. | reverse complement strand
TGGAAAAAATTGTGGTTCAAGGTGGCGATAATCGTCTGGTAGGAAGTGTTACGATTGAAGGAGCAAAGAATGCAGTCTTACCTTTGTTGGCAGCGACTATTCTAGCAAGTGAAGGAAAGACCGTCTTGCAGAATGTTCCTATCTTGTCAGATGTTTTCACTATGAATCAGGTGGTTCGTGGTTTGAATGCCAAGGTGGATTTTAATGAAAAAGCTCATCTTGTTGAGGTGGACGCGACTGGCGATATCACTGAGGAAGCTCCTTACAAGTATGTCAGCAAGATGCGTGCATCTATCGTTGTCTTGGGACCAATTCTTGCCCGTGTAGGTCATGCTAAGGTATCCATGCCAGGTGGTTGTACGATTGGTAGCCGTCCTATTGATCTTCATTTGAAAGGTCTAGAAGCTATGGGGGCTAAGATTAGTCAGACAGCTGGTTATATCGAAGCCAAGGCTGATCGCTTACATGGAGCTCATATCTACATGGACTTCCCAAGTGTTGGTGCTACGCAGAACTTGATGATGGCAGCAACCCTGGCTGATGGAGTGACAGTGATTGAAAATGCTGCGCGTGAACCTGAGATTGTGGACCTAGCCATTCTCCTCAATGAAATGGGAGCCAAGGTTAAAGGTGCTGGTACAGAGACCATTACCATTACTGGTGTTGAGAAACTTCATGGTACGACTCACAATGTAGTCCAAGACCGTATCGAAGCAGGAACCTTTATGGTGGCTGCTGCCATGACTGGTGGTGATGTCTTGATTAAAGACGCTGTCTGGGAGCACAATCGTCCCTTGATTGCCAAATTACTTGAAATGGGAGTGGAAGTGACAGAGGAGACTGAAGGGATTCGAGTTCGCTCTCAACTAGGAAATCTAAAAGCTGTTCATGTGAAAACCTTGCCCCATCCAGGATTTCCAACAGATATGCAGGCTCAATTTACAGCCTTGATGACCGTCGCAAAAGGGGAATCAACTATGGTGGAGACAGTTTTCGAAAATCGTTTCCAACACCTAGAAGAGATGCGCCGCATGGGCTTGCACTCTGAGATTATCCGTGATACAGCTCGTATTGTTGGTGGACAGCCTTTGCAGGGGGCAGAAGTTCTTTCAACTGACCTTCGTGCCAGCGCTGCCTTGATTTTGACAGGTTTGGTAGCACAAGGAGAAACTGTGGTTGGTAAATTGGTTCACTTGGATAGAGGTTACTACCGTTTCCATGAGAAGTTGGCGCAGCTAGGTGCTAAGATTCAGCGGATTGAGGCAAGTGATGAAGATGAATAAGAGATCAAGCTATGTAATCAAGCGTTTACTTTTAGTCATCCTGGTACTGATTTTAGGTACTCTGGCCCTAGGAATCGGTCTAATGGTAGGCTATGGAATCTTGGGCAAGGGTCAAGATCCATGGGCTATCCTGTCTCCAGCAAAATGGCAGGAATTGATTCATAAATTTACAGGAAATTAGGCTGGAGAACCAGTCTTTTTCTAGAGATAAGGAGAAAAATGGATAGAAAAACAAGACAGACATTGATCGGGCTGCTAGTGTTATTGCTTTTGTCTGCAGGGAGCTATTATATCAAGCAGATGCAGTCGACAGCTAATAGTCCTAAAACAAGGGTTAGTCAGAAAAAACAAGCGTCTGAAGCTCCTAGTCAAGAATTGGCAGAAAGTGTCTTAACAGATGCAGTCAAAAGCCAAATAAAAGGGAGTCTTGAGTGGAATGGCTCAGGTGCTTTTATCGTCAATGGCAATAAAACAAATCTAGATGCCAAGGTTTCAAGTAAGCCCTACGCTGATAATAAAACAAAGACAGTGGGTAAGGAAACAGTGCCAACCGTAGCAAATGCCCTCTTGTCTAAGGCTACTCGCCAGTACAAGAATCGTGAAGAAACTGGGAATGGTTCGACTTCTTGGACTCCTCCAGGCTGGCATCAGGTTAAGAATCTAAAGGGTACTTATACCCATGCGGTCGATAGAGGTCACTTATTAGGCTATGCCTTAATCGGTGGCTTGGATGGTTTTGATGCCTCAACAAGCAATCCTAAAAACATTGCTGTTCAAACAGCCTGGGCAAATCAGGCGCAAGCCGAGGATTCGACTGGTCAAAACTACTATGAAAGCATGGTACGTAAGGCCTTGGATAAAAACAAGCGTGTCCGTTACCGTGTAACCCTTTACTACGCTTCGAACGAGGATTTAGTTCCTTCAGCTTCACAGATTGAAGCCAAGTCTTCAGACGGAGAATTGGAATTTAATGTTCTAGTTCCCAATGTTCAAAAGGGACTTCAACTGGATTACCGAACTGGAGAAGTAACTGTAACTCAGTAAAAGATAAGATAAACTCCTATGTCACTTGTGGATATAGGAGTTCTTTTTTGGACAATTTAAGTAGAACTAGAATAGACACTGAGAAAAAATAATATGTACTGAGCTAATTTTTGTGATATAATAAAGGATAAGATACTATTTTAGGAGAAGAACTATGGAAGACCCAAGTAGTCAGAATTTGTTGCTACAATTTGTTTTATTGTTTATCTTGACAGTGTTAAATGCCTTTTTCTCAGCCACAGAAATGGCCATGGTTTCACTTAACCGTGCGCGGGTTGAACAAAAGGCGGAAGAAGGAGACAGACGCTACATCCGCCTGCTGAAGGTACTAGAAAATCCTAATCACTTTTTATCAACCATTCAGGTAGGAATCACCCTGATTACAATCTTATCAGGGGCGAGTTTGGCAGACACTCTGGGACGAGAAATTGCATCTTGGCTTGGAAATGGTGAAACAGCTTATGCCATTGCAAGTTTTCTATCTTTAGCATTTTTGACTTATATTTCCATCGTTTTTGGGGAATTGTACCCTAAGAGAATCGCTCTTAATCTAAAGGATGCCTTGGCGATTCGTACAGCGCCAGTTATCATTGGGCTGGGAAAACTAGTTAGTCCCTTTGTTTGGCTCTTATCTGCATCTACCAATCTATTGAGTCGCTTGACTCCGATGACCTTTGACGATGCTGACGAAAAAATGACCCGTGATGAAATTGAGTACATGCTGACCAATAGTGAAGAAACACTAGATGCTGATGAAATTGAGATGTTACAGGGGATTTTTTCACTGGACGAATTAATGGCCAGAGAAGTCATGGTTCCTCGGACGGATGCCTTTATGGTGGATATTCAGGATGATAGTCAAACCATTATCCAGAGCATTTTAAAACAAAACTTTTCCCGTATCCCAGTTTATGATGGGGATAAGGATAACGTGATTGGGATTATTCACACCAAGAGTCTTCTTAAGGCAGCCTTTGTAGACGGTTTTGACAATATTGTATGGAAGAGAATTTTACAAGATCCACTCTTTGTTCCTGAAACTATTTTTGTGGATGACTTGCTAAAAGAATTGCGCAATACTCAAAGACAAATGGCAATCTTGCTAGATGAATACGGTGGGATGGCTGGTTTGGTGACCCTAGAAGACCTCTTAGAGGAAATCGTTGGGGAAATCGATGACGAAACAGATAAGGCTGAAATCGAAGTTCATCAAATCGGAGAAGATACTTATATTGTTCAAGGTACCATGAATCTCAATGATTTTAATGACTACTTTGATGTTGAATTGGAAAGTGATGACGTTGATACCATCGCTGGTTACTATTTGACAGGAGTTGGGACCATTCCAACGACTGAGAAACTCAGCTATGAATTGGTCAGCCAAAACAAACAGCTTATCCTAACCAATGATAAAGTGAAAAATGGACGTGTTACCAAGGTAAAAGTCCAAATTACCGAAGTTGAAATAGAAGACGAAACAGAGTAAACTAGAGGCTTTTGTCACCAGGTGTGACGAAGCTTTTTTCAGTTGATTTCAAAAGGGAATTGTATCCTCGAAAAACTCAGCCCCCAAACTTGCCCCAAAAGTTTTTTAAAGTTATACGTATTTATTCGAGTAAAAAGAAAAAAGCCCTTTAAATTGGGCTTTCTGTTTAAATGAAACCTGATAAATCAAGTTATAGAAGGCGGTAGACGGATTTGAACCGACGATCAAG
>NZ_CAUQWY010000071.1:0-4316 GCF_963521865.1 uncultured Streptococcus sp. | reverse complement strand
CGTTAATAATCCAAATGGATTGCTCTAATGAGACTCTCATAGCTGTTTCAATATGGGGAACAGCAAGAACCACTCCGGTTGTATCTAGGACCGCCATAATGTATCCTAGTGAAAGAATAAAAAGTAGATAAGCTGGCGCTTTTGTATTTGTTTTTTTCATCAATCTTCCTCCGTTATTTCATCAAACCAATTTTCATTTATCAATAGAGGACGACCAAAAGCAAGTAAATCAAACCCTCCTTCTTTAAAATCAGAAACTAAATTATTCGAGTAAAAAATTTGTGCCTTTTTCCTTTGTAAATGAAGATATGACATTTTAGGTTGTGATGTTATTTCTGTAATAAGTGTTGGAATATCTTTGTATAGAATTTCAGGTGAACCTATGCCTCCAGTTGTTATTGTAGGCTTATTTGCAATTTTTTTTCACCCAGTATGATAAATTGCCTGATTTTCCAGTGACAGCAGAATCTGTATAGTTTATTTCAGAGCAGTCAAAGATATCAACACCTGCATTTGAAATTGGTATTATGATTTGTTTTAATTCCTCTAAAGTTTTTGCTAATTTTGCAGTAGGATCATAACTTTTAAAATTTGATAGGCGAATGAAAATCGGAAAATTGTCCCCAACAACTTTTCTACATTCCTTAATAACTCTTTCTGCAAAGTAAGTTCTATTTTTAAAACCAAACTCATCAGTTCTCTGGTTGGTCTCTGCTGTTAAAAAATCATGAATTAAACTACCGTGTGCAGCATGAATATCAACTCCATCAAAACCAGATATTTGAGCTTTTCTGGCGGCTTCAGCAAATTTTTGGACAATAAGGTTAATTTCTTCAACTGATAAAGGTGACCCCACTTTCTTTTTTCCAATGTATCCAGATGGAGTAGAGACCTTAAGAGATAAATCAGTTTTTGAAAATGCTCTTGAACTCCCACTATGCCAAAGCTCAGCAATAGCCTTACTTTTTTCTTGGTGAATTGCCTTGGTTACTTGTTTCCATACCTCAATATCACGACTGGTTGAAATATTTGGTATATTTTCATTGTTAGTAGCAGTTTCATGCTCAATATTTATAGCGCCTATAATAAATAGCCCTACATTTTTTGCTCTTCGCTTATAGAACTCGGCAATTTCTGGTTTGGGAACACCACTTTCTACAAATCCTGTTGGAACTGGATTCATTACAATCCGATTTCTTAAAGATAGTTGGGATGTCTCAAACTTGGAAAAGAGGATATTTCTCAAATCTTTATCCATATTATTTACCCTCCTGAACGATATTATAGTTTTGCGCTTCCTTTTTTGCTAAAGAAACTGCTTGTTCAATACTTATTACAGGTTTTAGTTGATAAATTTCTGAAATCTTCTGGAGTCTTTCCTCGATAGTACCGCCCACGATATGGTAAGGAATTTTTAATTCATCCAGTGTTATTAATAGCAAATCGTTTGAGCGTTTTCTAAATAATTCTGACACAGGACGATGGCCATCTGGAGCTAAAGGAAATTCAATAGGCAAATGTACAAATGATTCATAAGTTTCTTTAGCATAGTCTTTTGCAACAGACCCAAAATTTTTCATAACTTCTCTAAGATATTTGAGGTCATCAGTTAAAATAATATTTCCTTTATATGTCTCTTGGTTGGGATTCATTCCTAATTCGGTTCTCACCATACCGTATACCCATTCATGTAAAGAGGAGCCATCAGAAACAAAAGAGTCAAGATGAGACTCCCTAACTGCTCGCTCCATTAGACGACGAATTCCTAATTGAACCAGCTCAGGACCAGTGGCGTCTTCTAATCTTTTTCCGGGTAAAGCTATGGGAAGAATCTCTCTCATAGTTTTTGCGTGTGTACGTGGTAAACCAGTATAAAAAGCTAGTGCTAAAGTTGTTGTCGTTTTTCCTGTCGAATAAGTTCCTGAAATTGCTATTTTCATATTAGTCCTCTTTCTATTTATCTTATAGCTCTTGAGCCACGGAATATATCAATGTTGACTCTCCAAGTTTTGAAATCATATCACTAACTCGAACATTCTTTCCTTTTAAAGGTACTATTTTAGTTTTTAGAACTTGAACTTTAATGTTGCCTTCACTTAACTGTGAATCGTTTGAAAGGTTGCGTAGGATTTTAATTTTACGCATTATCAATGTTTTCGAAAATTCTCTAGGGGTTCTGTCCAAATATGAATGTAACACTTCCGTAAGTTCAGCTGTTACAATTATATGGTCTAAGATAGATGGTAATCTCTTTTTCAAGAGATGTGCTGATTCAATACCACTAAATTTATCTGAATAGGAAAAAGAAGTAGTAGCTGAAATAGAATTTAATTCTGTTTTCACCGAAATATCAGTTAGTTTGGTATCAACTGTTTTAAAGTTTGAAAAATAGTAATCTTCTCCAGAATTTATTTTAAGTTGTTTTGAGTCATCAAATAAATCGACAACTAATTCAACCGAAAACGAAGCTATCCTTCAAGGGAAGGATAGCTTATCATCAGATGATAAGCTCAATTTTGCTGTAACATTTTTCAAATCTTCTACAAGAGATTTTCCTGCTTTTACCGAGAAACTAGAAATTAGAGCATTATTGATTGTGTCCTCTTCTATGACTAATTCTTCTCTAAGAAAATCGCTGACTAGTTTCACAGCAAGTACAATAGAATCTAAAGAGCTAAAATGTGGTTTTATTGACTCAATATTTTTCTTAGTTGACCAACTCTTCGGATAGTTGATTTCAAATACTGACTCAATTCCTTCAAAAGTAATATGTTTAACTTTCTGAAAATATTTTACTTGTGTATATCCATTACCAAAGTATCTTCCATCAGGACTGCCGAGAATATCTTCAATACGGTCAAACTTAGTTATAATGTCCATAGTAATTTCTCCCTTCAAGTGATATAATTAATTTATCATGTAATTATTTATAAAACAAGAAGGGAAAAAAAGTATAGTAACTATCAAAAAAGGAGGAAATGAATGGAGACTTGCAAGATGCAACCTTTGAAAAAATCAATTTGTCCAGCAAGAAGGGTCTTGAATTTACTAAAGGGTAAATTTACTCTTGAGATTTTATCTGAAATTATTAATGGTAATATACATTATGGTAGTCTTTTGCGTAGTGTAGAAGGTATTAATCCTAGAATATTAGCTCAACGGTTACATGATTTCGAGCAAGAAGGTATTTTATCAAGAAAAGTTTTACCGACATCGCCTCCACAGGTTGAATATAAAATGACAAAAAAAGGTATTGCTCTAAGAAGTATCGTTGAAGAAATGAAAAAATGGGAGCAAACTTATAGAAATTAGATTGAATTTACATAATTTATTATTAATATTTTTCTATAAAATAGAAAATGTAATTCTGAAAGATTTGGTAATCTTGTTAATCAAAGTAACGTAAAAACCTAGTTCAAATGTGTGACTAGGGTTTTTTGGCTCTATAATTTTTGTCGTGGGTAAGACCATAGGTAAAAACAGGCAAAATAAAAAATCATCTAAATAGTGGTGTGAACTTTTCGGTACATTCTAGCTCATTTTTTTGATTTTTTGGGGTGAAATTCACACCATTCAACTGAAATTTATTCAAATTAGATGAAATTCTGTTTTCTGAAAAAGTTGGAAAACATTGATTTTAAGCATTTACTGAAGGTTATTCAAATCATAGTTTTTCCAACCAGGTCTTAAGAAAGCTCGTAAAGCATCACAATTTAGTAAACGTTAATCAATACGACTATATCAACGTTTCAAAGCACTCAAAAGTTTACCTTATGGGTGCTTTTTTCTATACTTTCTAAAAAAATTTGCCCTAAAATTACCCTACTTGTTTTTAAGATGTTGGTAGGCAACTTGTCCAGCAGATAATGGAACTATGTTTGAAGCATTAACATAAGTTTTAGTTGTAATTGTATCGCTATGAGTTAATGCTTCAGAAATGGCTTCTAAGCTCATTCATGCCTTTTTAGCAAGTGTCGCTCCTGTATGTCGTAATTTATGAGGTGTAGCATGTTTAAGTTCTGGATGACGACGTTTGACAGATTTCATTTTATTATTAAGATAGTCAGAGTGTAGAGGGCTATTAACATTACCCTTCATATCGATATAAGTAAAGACATATTGTTCATCGGATTGGATAATTCCAAACTTTGATAGTTCAGCATTTTGATGTTTTTTCCATATATTTTGTTAGGATTTGGGTAGAATCATTGATAACAGACTGTTACAAATCTAGTTAGCTGTATGATTTATGATTATCTACTTTTCTAGTAACCAATCTATGATATTTTTCTTCTCAATTCCATTGTAATTGGCTG
>NZ_CAUQWY010000070.1:0-4321 GCF_963521865.1 uncultured Streptococcus sp. | reverse complement strand
GATAAAAATCATCTGCTACCACAGAGAATCTATAAATAATACTGCGTAAGTCCTATTAACTTTTAAATTAAATGTTTATATAAAAAAGCTATCCAAAGAATTATAAATTAAACAACTTCCGGTCACGTTCATCTGTTAAATATTTATCCATCTGAGCAATTAGTTTAGCTTTGGCCTGTTCATCTCCTTCGGTGATTCTTAGCATACAGGATCCAATTAAAATCTTGCGTCTGGTATCATCCTTTCGAGCCTGTTCTTTCTCTTTAGCACGTTCTCTTGCCAGTGCTGCCTGTCTTTGAGCCTTTAACTGCTTTAGCTTTTCTTCCTGTGCCTTAATTTTGCTGTCTAGTGTTTCAGTAACGCTCATTAATCCAATACCATCATCCTGGGAAACCATCCCTAACATAAGCGCACTTGAATCTGCATTCAAGGTGCTATATGTATAGTAATGTTTTCCTCGAAGAGCGCACTTATGCAAACTTCGTTTGCAAGTCCGATTGGGGTTCCCCCAATACCCCAACAACCGTATCCACGGTTGTATTTCACTACGTGAAAATTTAAAAGCGAAAAACAAGCATGGCGATTTACCACTTTTCAGTCAAAACCGTAGCACGATCAGCAGGGCGATCCGCCACTGCTGCGATTGCCTATCGGGCAGGTGAAAAGATCTATTGTGAACGTGAAGGCCGAGAACATGACTACAGCCGAAAAACCGGGGTGGAATACAAAGAGATTTACTTACCCGAAGGCGCACCAGAACATTTAAAAAACCGAGAAAAACTCTGGAACGAAGTCGAACAAAGAGAAACCAGAAAAAACTCAACAGTGGCCCGGGAATTTGAAATTGCCTTTCCAAGTGAATTAAACCAGGAACAACGTCTGGCCATGCTCGAAGAATTATGTGCCAGCATCGTGGAAAGACACCAAATAGCCGTCGATGCCTGCATCCATGCACCACATACCGGATCCGGCAGTGATGAGCGCAATTATCACGCCCATATCCTGATGAGCACACGTAAACTCACGCCAGAAGGTTTTACCGAGAAAACCCGGGAACTGGATCAGAAACACAGTGGAGAAATCGAACACTGGCGCAAACACTTTGCCGATATCTGCAATATGCACCTGGACATGGCCGGATACACCGCCCGAGTCGACCACCGCAGCTACAAGGACCAGGAGAATGGTCTGGAAGCCACCCTGCACGAAGGGCCTAAAGTCACCGAACTGCGCCGAAAAGGGATTGAGACCGAAATCAGCCGAAGCAATGATGAAATCAAACAGAGAAATCAGGCACAGCTGCAATACGGCAAAAATATGGATCTGCTGATTGCTGAAAATGAGATCAAACTCAGCACACTGAAAACTGAACAGCAGATCCAAATCAAAAATAGCGCTAAAACGCCACCAATTGACGAAAAAGCCCTATTTGAGGAAAAACAGAGGGAAACCCTTGGCAAAGTGCTAAATCGCGAAATCAGCGCAAAAGACGCGAATCTAGACCTAGAATTTATGCAGGATGTTTTTAAAAAGGCCGAAAATACCTTCGGCAAGATGCAAAAACATGAAAACGAGTTCAATCAGCAGCTCGCCCAGGACATCGTGAAGAGCCGACTCAAGCAAAGTTATGACAAATTGCAAAGCCTGGTCGATCAACACAACGAATTAACCCAGAACAAACCCTTACTGTTTGGAAAAAAAGCCTGGGAAGCCCAACGTGACGAGATTTATCAGGAACACAAAAAGCTAAAAGGTCAGCATGAACACCAGAAAAAACATGGTGTGAAGGATTTATTGGAAAATGAAAAGTTCAAAGAACATGCCTGGAAGCAGTACCAACAACAACATCCGGCCAAAGCCAAGCAATACCAAACTCTATACTCAACCTATCAAGTTATTAAGAAATGTGTGAATGAGATCAAAGCAGAACAACAAATGAAACTCAGACAAGAACAACAGCTCAAAGCACAGCAACATGCGCCTAAAATGAAATCTCGTGGCATGAGTCGATAAACAGAGCGAGTGTCTACGAGCGAACTGAGAAAATTTGCCCTTTCCTTTCCCTGATTACAAGCTCCCTATCCATCAATCACCTGCATATCAGAGCATCCCGAATGGGTGCGAACTTTCCAAGTTTGATTCCTAAACCGAGCGTAGCGAGAAAAAAAGCTCATGAGCGAAGCGAATTCCGAGTTGCTTTTGCTTTTTTTAAAAGTCACGAAAATATGAACCAAAAATTGCCCCGACGAATCGAGCGAAAGCGAGATTCAATAGAGTTTGAGCGAAGCGAAAACCAAGGGCAATTTTTCAAATTTCCTTTTTTAATTATTTTTAAATCTTTTAAATCTTTTCAGCCCTCTGTATGCCTTTAGTAGCAATGGTTTCAGCATTTAAATATGACGGATTGACTACTAACTATGACGGATTGACTACTAACTATGACGGATTGACTACTTAACTATGACGGATTGACTACTAACTATGACAAGTATATATTTGTCATATATTAAAAATTAAATGGTTTTATTTTGGATAAGAATCAAGTTGTAAAATCAAATCAAGTTATAGAAGCTTCATATCAATTAAGTGCTGTAGAGCAACGTATTGTCTTAGCAGCCATTTCACGTATTCCAAAGAATCAACCCATCACAGATGATGAGTTATACCCAGTGAGTGTTAATGAATTACAGCTCCTAGGAGTACACGAGAAAACAGCCTATAGAGATTTAAAAGAAGGGATTAATAGACTTTATGAAAGGTCTATCAACCTCTCTGTGGACGATAAATCTATCAAAATGAGATGGGTACAAGAGGTTCAGTTTTTAGATAGTCAAAGTGTCATTGGTATTCGCTTTTCAAAACCAATTTTGCCTTTTATATCCAACCTAAGTAGAGAATTTACAAAATATGCTCTATCTGATATCGCAGGTATCAACAGTGGGTACGGTATCCGTATTTATGAGTTACTGGTGCAATACAGACAAATAGGTAAGCGTGAAATCTCTGTTGAGAATCTACGAACTATGCTGGAACTAGGTAAAAAATATCCGCTATTTGCTGACTTTAAAAAAAGAGTAATTGATACTGCTGTAGATCAAATAAATGAATACAGCCCTTTACGTGTGACGTATGAGCAGAAAAAAACAGGTCGTAAAGTTACTCACATTACTTTTTCTTTTAAAGAGAAAACAAAAAGTATTAGCCATGAAAGTACAGATATACCGAAAGAGTTCTATAAGCTAACAGATGCTCAAATCAATATGTTTGGTAATCAACTATCGCGTCTACATGAATTTTCTCATCTAGCACGTGAGGGTGAGAGCTATGAAATATTGGCTTCAAAAATCAAGGAAAAACTTAGAGATCCAAAACAACAGAAGCAGTTTTTACCTTACTTAAGGAACTTAGGTTTCAAACCTTGAGTGTATTGAAGAATACACTTATTGTATTCCCTAATACGTATCTTAAATACACAGTAATACACTATGAAAACAAGTACAAAATACAGTGTTAGTGATGCTGCTACACTGTATAAAAAATCTAGAGCGACACTTTATAAAGATATAAAAAATGGGGTATTAAGCCGTGATCATGATGGCTTTATAGACTTTTCAGAATTATTGCGTGTATATGGTGAACCGTTTTCTGGAAAACAGTCAAAACGTATTGATACGTCTCTAATACAGAATCCGGATACGCCCAAATACACTGATAAAACAGTAGTAGAGTTAAAAAATCAGATCGACTTTTTAAAGAAACAATTAGAAAAAGCAGAAGATAGAGAGAATAAAGCTAATGCTCGTATCGATACGCTTCTTACACTAATTGAAATGAAGCCACCTAAAGCTAGTAGTGAACCTAATAAAGAGAATATTGAAAGTAATACTTCGCCAAATCCAACTGATATGGCAACAAATATTCAGTTAAAGCAGGTTAAAGAGGACGGATTGACTACTCCAGAGAACAAACGTATCCCTGTCCCTGAACACGTTGAGCCTGAGCCTAAAAAGAGGGGCTTCCTGAGCCGTTTTTTCCTTCCCTATGGTTAGCCAGGACTCCAATTTTTTGATGAGCCAATTTCAGTGCAAGCACATGAAATAATGACTCACCAAAAAACCGGATAAGGTTTATTAAAACTGAACAAAACCGTGGAACATTGCTTACTTATTGATCGTGGAACATGAAAAATTGCTAAAAAAGCCTAAGAGTGACTGCTTAGGCTTTTTTGAATTACATAAAACATTGTTTTAAAAGGGAATTTTTCGAGCATTTCGTATAAGGTGTATTATGTTAATAATATAAATTTTTAAAAGCATATTGA
>NZ_CAUQWY010000069.1:0-4353 GCF_963521865.1 uncultured Streptococcus sp. | reverse complement strand
ACGCAACTCAAACTAAAGTTCTTGACGTTGACGGTAAACAATTGGTTAAAGTTGTATCATGGTACGACAACGAAATGTCATACACTGCACAACTTGTTCGTACTCTTGAATACTTCGCAAAAATCGCTAAATAATTCTTGAGTCGATAAAAAGCAAGGCCTCTGGTCTTGCTTTTCTTATATGGAAAAATGGATGACACAATCATCCATTCTTTTTTAATTCTTTTTCAAAAGTATCTGATAGGGTAGTGAAGCTTAATTTCTCTAGAGTAAGCGGATGGGTAAAGGATAGTCGAAAGGCGTGGAGCATAAGCCGACTTGTTTTTGATTTACTATTATAGAGAGGGTCGCCTGAAATAGGGAAGTTATGATGAGAAAGGTGCACACGAATTTGATGTGTTCGACCTGTCTTTAGCTTGCAACGAACCAAGGAAGTTTTGTTTGGAAATTGCTTTAATCTGCTTACATGCGTTTCAGCATATTGTCCATTTTTTGTATCAACTATTCGCTTTCTGCGATCATGGCGATCACGTCCGATTTTGTCCCTGAAAACAAGCTCTTTGCTGCTGATATGTCCGTCGACCTGTGCCCAATATTCCCTAGAAATCTCTTTTTTCTCCAATAAGCGATTGAGAATAGGTAGGATAAAAGGATTTTTGGCAAAGAGAACCAAGCCACTGGTTTCCATGTCTAGACGATGAACGATATAGCAGGTTTGGCCGACATAGGCACTGACATGGTTAAGAAGGGCGATTTCGTTTGGCTGATTACCATGCGTTTTCATCCCCTCTGGTTTGTTGACAATAATCAAGTGTTGATCTTGATAAACTTCCTGAACGAGGTTTGGGTTGCCCCAAGGAATTTCTTTTTCGGGATAATCTTCCTCGTCAAAAGTTAATTGGCAAACATCTCCAGGATTTACCATCTTGTTCCAATGAACTTCTCGCTGATTTATCAAAATATGTTTCTTGATTCTCAAAAAATGACGGATTTTTCTAGGGATGAGGAGTTGTTCCTCAAGTAATTGCTTTACCGTCATTTGAGGTAGAGAGTCTGGTAATGTAAATGTGAATTGCATACAGATATTGTAACAAAAAAAGCCCTATTTGGATAGGAAATAGCTAAATTCTTGTCTTCCTATGATGAAGATGATAAAATAAACGCATGAAATTAGATAAATTATTTGAGAAATTTCTTTCTCTTTTTAAAAAAGAAACAAGAGCACTAGAGGATTCTGATTCGACTAACTTGCGTCGCTCTCGTAGTGATCGAAAAAAATTAGCCCAAGTGGGTCCGATTAGAAAATTCTGGCGTCGCTATCATCTAACGAAAATCGTCCTTATACTAGGTTTGAGTGCAGGCTTGCTAGTCGGAACCTATTTGTTTGCTGTAGCCAAGTCAACAAATGTCAATGATTTGCAAAATGCCTTGAAAACTCGGACTCTCATTTTTGACCGTGAAGAAAAAGAGGCAGGTGCCTTGTCTGGTCAAAAGGGAACTTACGTTGAACTGACTGACATCAGTAAAAATTTGCAGAATGCCGTTATTGCGACAGAAGACCGTTCTTTCTATAAAAATGACGGGATTAACTATGGCCGTTTCTTCTTGGCTATTGTCACTGCTGGACGTTCAGGTGGTGGTTCTACTATTACCCAACAGCTGGCTAAAAACGCCTATTTGTCGCAGGATCAAACTGTTGAGAGAAAAGCGAAAGAATTTTTCCTTGCTCTAGAATTAACAAAAAAATATAGTAAGGATCAAATTCTAACCATGTACCTTAACAATGCCTATTTTGGAAATGGTGTGTGGGGTGTAGAAGATGCGAGTAAGAAATACTTTGGAGTTTCTGCATCAGAAGTGAGTCTGGATCAAGCTGCGACTCTGGCAGGGATGCTCAAAGGGCCGGAACTGTATAATCCTTTGAATTCCGTACAAGATTCGACTAATCGTCGCGACACTGTCTTGCAAAATATGCTTGCAGCGGGTTACATTGATAAAAACCAAGAAACCGAAGCTACAGAAGTTGATATGACTTCGCAATTGCACGATAAGTATGAAGGAAAAATCTCAGATTACCGCTATCCTTCTTACTTTGATGCGGTTGTTAATGAAGCTGTTTCCAAGTATAATCTAACAGAGGAAGAGATTGTCAATAATGGTTACCGCATTTACACAGAGCTGGACCAAAACTACCAAGCAAATATGCAGGTTGTCTATGAAAATAAAGCGCTATTTCCGAGGGCAGAGGATGGAACATTTGCTCAATCAGGAAGTGTCGCTCTCGAACCGAAAACAGGGGGAGTTCGTGGGGTTGTCGGTCAGGTTGCTGATAATGATAAAACTGGATTCCGTAATTTCAACTATGCAACCCAATCAAAACGTAGCCCTGGCTCTACAATTAAGCCTTTAGTTGTCTATACGCCAGCAGTTGAGGCAGGCTGGGCTTTGAATAAGAAGTTGGATAATCATACCATGCAGTATGACAGCTATAAGGTTGATAACTATGCAGGGATCAAAACGAGTCGAGAAGTTCCTATGTATCAAGCCTTGGCAGAATCGCTTAATCTACCTGCTGTTGCTACTGTTAATGATTTGGGTGTTGATAAGGCTTTTGAGTCAGGAGAAAAATTTGGACTCAACATGGAAAAAGTCGACCGTGTTCTTGGTGTCGCCTTGGGAAGTGGTGTCGAAACCAATCCTCTGCAAATGGCTCAAGCATATGCTGCTTTTGCAAATGAAGGTTTAATGCCTGAAGCTCATTTTATTAGTAGAATTGAAAATGCTAGTGGACAAGTTATTGCAAGCCATAAAAATTCACAAAAACGGGTGATTGATAAGTCTGTAGCTGACAAGATGACCAGTATGATGTTGGGTACATTCACCAACGGAACAGGTATTAGTTCATCACCTGCAGACTATGTCATGGCAGGAAAAACTGGAACAACTGAAGCTGTTTTCAATCCTGAATACACAAGTGACCAGTGGGTAATTGGTTATACTCCGGATGTGGTGATCAGTCACTGGCTTGGTTTTCCGACCACTGATGAAAATCACTATCTAGCAGGATCTACTTCAAACGGTGCAGCCCATGTCTTCAGAAATATTGCAAATACCATTTTACCTTATACACCAGGAAGTACCTTTACAGTTGAAAATGCATATAAGAAAAATGGAATTGCACCAGCTAACACAAAAAGACAAGTACAAACTAATGATAATAGCCAGATAGATGATAATTTGTCTGATATTCGAGGACGTGCGCAAAGTCTAGTAGATGAGGCTAGTCGGGCTATTTCGGATGCGAAGATTAAGGAAAAAGCTCAAACGATATGGGATTCGGTAGTCAATCTATTTCGTTAAGATGCTTGTCAAAGCCTAGCTTTCTTGTTATAATGGATAAGATGGAGGCGTTATGGCACTAAAAAAAGCAAGCCTAGCTTGTGCGGTTTGTGGTTCGAGAAACTATTCAATCAAGATTAGTGGAAACCCCAAGCCTACACGACTAGAAGTAAATAAATTTTGTAAGCATTGTGGCAAGTACACTACACACAGAGAAACGAGATAGGAGAGAGCGATGCGTTTTATTGGAGATATTTTTAGACTTCTTAAAGACACAACATGGCCAACTCGCAAGGAAAGCTGGAGAGATTTTCGTTCTATTATGGAATACACAGCTTTCTTTGTAATAATTATTTACATTTTTGACCAGTTGATTGTTTCAGGTTTGATTCGATTTATTAACATTTTTTAGAAGGTTAGTGGAGTTAATTACACTAGAAGTCTTCTATTATGAAAGGAAGTATCATGGATAGTTTTGATAAAGGATGGTTTGTCTTACAAACCTATTCTGGTTATGAAAATAAGGTAAAAGAAAATCTATTACAACGTGCACAAACCTACAATATGTTGGATAATATTTTACGTGTTGAAATTCCAACACAAACAGTGCAAGTTGAAAAAAATGGAAAGAGAAAAGAAGTAGAAGAAAATCGCTTTCCAGGTTATGTTCTTGTAGAAATGGTCATGACAGATGAAGCTTGGTTTGTTGTTCGAAACACACCAAACGTTACAGGATTCGTCGGATCTCACGGAAATAGATCAAAACCAACTCCATTATTGGAACAAGAAATTCGTGATATCTTGGTTTCTATGGGACAAACTGTACAAGAGTTTGATATCGATGTTGAAGTTGGTCAAACTGTACGTATTATTGATGGAGCTTTTGCAGATTATACCGGTAAGATTACGGAGATTGATAATAATAAAGTGAAGATGATTATCTCTATGTTTGGTAATGATACAGTTGCAGAAGTAAACTTAAATCAAATTGCAGAATTATAACCCTGAGAGAGGC
>NZ_CAUQWY010000068.1:0-4613 GCF_963521865.1 uncultured Streptococcus sp. | reverse complement strand
AAAAGTGGTACACAGCAACAGCAGAAACATACAAAGATGACTGATTTTTTTCATAGATATACCTCCCGTGAAGAGACTAAACTGGGAAAAACTAACTTTCCAATAAAGCCACACAGTGATTTTCTCAGCTTGATTATATTCAATGCTGAAAACACTGTGTGGTTTTTGAATGTTTAGAGGTTAATTTTTTGAGCAATTGTCAATCAGAATGTCCGTTTATCTGTCAATAACCCGAGAAAATCTTGTCGTTTCAAGTCGGAGAAGTGTTTGGTAGAAAGACTTCCTTTTTGAAGTCCATCATCTCTAACCTGCAAATAATAGCTATGTTGGCTTGTTTTAATTGTCAAAAAATCGCCAAATATAAAAACTCTTTTCCAGTTGCGAATCTCAAATTCTTTCATCTCTGATTTTGGAATGCGGATAAGTCCTTGCCGCAAATCACGATGATGCTCACTTGTGAAAGTCATCCCATTCCCAAGATTTCTTATCAGTAGTTCATCTGGAGTCACCATCACCAGCGCTATTTTAGTTAAGAAAATTTCAACTGTTGGTGGTAAAATCGCCAAATTAAACCAAGGATGTAGGTAGCGATACGCTAAGAAATACTGAGGCTCCTCACCCAATCCTAGTTGTTTATATAAGGCCTTGACCTCACTATCTAACCTCGCTTCAAAAGACACATCCGAATGCTCTTCTTCCTTCCTCTGATTAAAATAACGCATCCAGACTAGAAAACCTATAAAGACTATAATAAATATTCCTGATAAGAGATATTTTACATTGTAGTTCATCACTTAACCTCCTGATTTATCGGTTTAATCTAATCAACATAGGGTAGGGACGACTTATATTATGGTATATTGAAGTTAGAACAACAACTACATTAAATTTAGCTAAATTAGATGAGGTAACTTTAGCTTATTAACTTTAGTAAGCAAGAGAGAGTCTTATTTTTTCTTTTTATCATTGAAAAAATAAAAAATAAAATTTTCAGTCATCAGTGTTACAATAAAAAGTTCAATTAAATCAGTTAATTTTATCCTCATCCTAAACCAAATAATATAGGCTAAGATAGTGCAAACCGTTACTGTATATTTTATTGGTTTAAACATTTTAAACTATACCATGACAAAGTAGCTAAAATTGCCGCACCAGAAGTTTTTACGGTAGATTTTAATACCAATTTTGCAATCTTTGGCCACGCTTTCTTTTGAATAAGTCCTGATAGCCCTCCCAGACCTCCACCGAATATATCTGTTAATAAATTTATTCCTAAAAAGTCTATAGTTGAATCCATCATACAACTCATCCAACTCCTAGAATAAAAATCAGACTTCATATTCGACAGAACTATATCTGTTTCCTTTGGATCCGATAATATTCGAATTCCCTCCGCTATATAAGGAGCTTGTGCTTTACCATAAGTCTGTTGTAAAGCATCCATATCAATCACTCGATTACCATTTTCATCCAAGTAACTAGCAATTTCAAATAAATAACGAAATTCAGATGCTATTTCTCTTTCTTCGGAAGTCAATTGAATACTAGGTGATGAATTGTCATCCGCATAAGCCACAAAGCTAGGTATTGACACTGCGCTCAATATCGTGATAATCATCAACAAACTTAAACTTTTACTCAATCTATTAAACATCTTTCTACCTCCAGTCTATCGGTTATTCTATTCAATTGTCATAAAAGCAATTTAAAAATATAATTTTAGTTCCCCTATTATACATTATTTAAAAATAATCCATTGGACTCACCTTCCTTTCATTTTTACAACCAGCGCATTATATCGGCCAGTTCCATGGGAAAACCGTAGCAATGCTGAATAAGAAAGCAAGAATAACTAAAAAACGAAAAACTTTTTTATTCATACTCTTTCCCTCCTATCTGTATTTCGTATCTATAGTATACCTCTTCTTTACTCTATTTTAAAATTAGTTAACTTTTTTCACACACTATTTTAGTTTTCTTTTTTACTATTTCTGTTACTATGATACAATATTTTTAATTGGATTTTATTATTTGTTAACTTTTTTCACTAAAAGGAGAAAATCATGCGTTATGATTTTGGAAAGGTCTATAAAGAAATACGTGAGTCAAAAGGATTAACCCAAGAAGAGGTCTGTGGAAATGTCATCTCAAGAACCAGCCTATCAAAGATTGAAAGCGGCAAGGCAACTCCCAAATATGAAAATATGGAATTTCTTCTCCGTCAAATCAATATGAGTTTTGAAGAGTTTGACTACATCTGCCATCTCTATCAACCGAGCCAACGAACAGAAATCATACAAACTTATCTTAATATGAGTTCTATCATTGGCAACAGTAGTCTAGTTGATTTTTTTGAAACATGCCAAAACTATCTCAAGACCCATCATGACCTCCCTATAGAAGAGATCAGGGATATGCTGGAAGTTGTCATTCATATCCGTCAACATGGTACAGAGCAACTATCAGACCAAGTGAAACAGACTATCCAAAAACTTTGGGAAAAAATTGAAAAACAAGATACATGGTATGAAAGTGACCTAAAAATCCTCAATACCATCCTTTTCAGCTTTCCCATTGATCACCTCCATCTCATTACTGGAAAAATCTTGCAACGCTTGGAAGTCTATAAAAACTACCAACATTTATATGACTTACGAATGGCAATCCTACTCAATCTGTCCACCATTTACTTATACCATCAAGACAAAAACATGTGTAAGCAAATCTGCTATACTTTACTGGAGGATGCCAAGAACAAGAAAAGCTACGATAGGCTTGCTATCTGCTATATCCGTATTGGGATTTGTAGGGATGATTCTAAACTTATCCAAAAAGGTTTCTCCCTTCTGGAGCTAACCGAAGAAACTTCTATGCTGTCTCATCTCAAAAAAGAAGTAGAGACATATTATCAACCGAAGGAAAGAGAAAAAGCTTAGCTTCTAAATAAAACCACACAGTGATTTCAGTCTTGAACACAATCAAGTTGCAAGGAATACCGTGTGGTTTTTGAATGTTTAGAGGTTAGTTTTTAGAGTAATTGTCAATCAGAATGTTCTTTTATCTGTCAATAATCCTAGAAAATCTTGTCGTTTCAAGTCTGAGAAATATTTAGTAGAAAGACTTCCTTTTTGAAGTCCATCATCTCTAACCTGTAAATAATAGCTATGTTGGCTTGTTTTAATTGTCAAAAAATCGCCAAATATAAAAACTCTTTTCCAGTTGCGAATCTCAAATTCTTTCATCTCTGATTTTGGAATGCGGATAAGTCCTTGCCGCAAATCACGATGATGCTCACTTGTGAAAGTCATCCCATTCCCAAGATTTCTTATCAGTAGTTCATCTGGAGTCACCATCACCAGCGCTATTTTAGTTAAGAAAATTTCAACTGTTGGTGGTAAAATCGCCAAATTAAACCAAGGATGTAGGTAGCGATACGCTAAGAAATACTGAGGCTCCTCACCCAATCCTAGTTGTTTATATAAGGCCTTGACCTCACTATCTAACCTCGCTTCAAAAGACACATCCGAATGCTCTTCTTCCCTCTTCTAATTAAAATAACGCATCCAGACTAGGAAACCTATAAAGCCTATGCTAAATAGTCCTGATAAGATATATTTTAAATTGTAGTTCATTACTTAACCTCCTGATTCACTACTCCGCCTAAAACAGAGGCCTATCTATTTTGAAAATAGTTCCATCACAACTTTAAATAAGACGGGTGTCATTAAAATTAGGATAATTCCTATCACAAATATCATGACTACTCGAAAAAGTTCCTTAGACACATCCGAATGCTCTTCTTCCTTCCTCTGATTAAAATAACTCATCCAGACTAGGAAACCTATAAAGACTATGATAAATATTCCTGATAAAAGATATTTTAAATTGTAGTTCATCACTTAACCTCCTGATTCACTACTCTACATAAAGCAGAGGCCTATTTATTTTGAAAATAGTTCCATAACAACTTTAAATAAGACTGGTAATATTTTATCAAACTAGAATTCTTTCTTTTCTAGCTACATCATAATTCTTAATCAAATACAAAAGTTAATACTCAATGAAAATCAAAGAGCAAACTAGGAAGCTAGCTGCAGGCTGTACTTGAGTACGGTAAGGCGACGCTGACGAAGTTTGAATGTGATTTTCGAAGAGTATAAGGTCACTAAATTTGTCAACGCTCTCACAACTCCCGTTTCACCTATATTATAAATCAACATATATAACCTGTCAAGCAATTAAAGCAAAATATTAAATATTTTCAAAAAGAAGAATTATAGTTATATTTTACACATGAGAAAGATAGCTTTTGCTATCCTTATACATTATCTGACTGCTTATCCATCAAATATTGTTCTACCTTGAGTGCCATAGCTTCATTATTTTCAATTAGATAGAGCACCTTAGCTTTCATATAATAGTCCTTAGCAACAGAGAGATCAAGATCTTCTGTTACATTTCCCAACAAACAATATAAATCCGCTAACCTAAAGCTACTATGATATTTGTTACAAAATTCAATTATCTCCAATAATAGGGCTCTGGACTTGTCCATCTTCTCCTGTTTCCAAAGGTGGTAACAATAATTGTATTTTATTTTGATATACAACTCA
>NZ_CAUQWY010000067.1:0-4950 GCF_963521865.1 uncultured Streptococcus sp. | reverse complement strand
ACAGGATCCTTAGTCCTGCGCGTCTGCCAATTCCGCCATCCCCGCGTCGATTACTTTACTAGTATATCAACTTTTAGGATGTTTGTCAAGACTTTTTTTCAATTTTTTTCATTTTATCAGCCAAATTACTCTGAAATTTCATTTAGATTTTCATCTACCAACTTAGCTCCAAGTGTATTTTTGAAATGCCCTAGGGCAAATTGGTGATTTTCAGGCCAGATGGAAGCAACAGCTGGTTTAACAATCTCGATATCATATCCTAGATTATAGGCATCTATAGCTGTATGCAGGACACAGATATCCGTCAAGACACCTGTTAAGATAACTGTAGACACTCTACGCTCTCTTAAACGGATATCCAAATCAGTCCCTGAAAAAGCTGAGTAATGACGTTTATCCATCCAAAAGACACGACTGTCTGAACCATGCTCTTGATAAAAGGTCCCTAAATCTCCGTATAAATTCCGTCCACTAGTCCCAATCAAATTGTGAGGAGGAAATAGTTTGCTTTCTGGATGGAAACAATCGTTTTCTTCATGAGCATCAATGGTAAAGAAGATGTAATCCCCTCGTTCAAAAGCTAGTCGAGTCACCTTGCTGATGGCATCCGAAATCGCCTGAGCTGGAGCTCCTGCTGTCAATTTACCACTATCAGCAACAAAATCTTCTGTATAATCAATCGAAATTAAAGCCTTAGTCATTAGTAATCTCTTTTCTTCACTTCTTCAAAAATATCTGAAATCAAGACCTTAAGATAGGTTCCCTTCATTCCAAGTGAGCGACTTTCAATAATCCCCGCAGACTCAAGTTTACGAAGGGCATTGACAATCACAGAACGGGTGATTCCGATACGGTCTGCAATCACAGACGCAGTCAACTGCCCTTCATTTCCATTTAATTCCCCTAAAATTGCTGAAACAGCACGGAGTTCGGAGTAAGAAAGGGTATTAACCGCCATGGTAACAGCAGTACGGCGACGGATATTTTTCTCATCTTCTTCACGCTGGAAGTTGAGGAGTTGAATCCCAACAACGGTACTCGCAATCTCAACAAGAATCAAGTCCTCGTCATCAAATTCTTTATCATTGCGCCAAATAATCAAAGAACCAAGGCGAATCCCTGATACATGAATCGGTGCAATGGTCGTCAAACCATCTGGAAAGTCGGCACGACTTTCCACAGGGAAAATACTCAAATCATGATCAACTGTCAGATTGGCTTCTGTATCGTAGATCATGTTCGCACCTTGAATGTAGTCATCTGGGAAAATCTTAGTTTGGAAGAACTGCTCTACACGATCTGTATTGGTTTTGTAACGCATGAAATAGCCAAGGAGACGTCCCTTGCTATTGACAATACAAGCATTACAGTCAATAATATCTGCCAATTGACGGGTAATCGCATTATAAGGAAGTTCTTCCTGTAACTGCTCCTCCGAGCGCTTCAGAATAGAAGTAATTTTTCTAGTTTTTTCTAATAAATGTGCCATTTTTCACCTCGTATTTAATCGCTTCCATTATAACATAAAGACCTTTAATTTTCAATTATTATCTGAAAATTGCTTATTTAATTGCAATTTGAAAAAACAAGAATATTTTTAATTAAATTGCTTCTTTTCTATTGACAATCCTCCTATTTTTGTGTATTATAATATCACAAGAAGATAATATAACTATTTTATCTATCTTTCTTTTTCCATTCGGTCTCCTTATATAAAAAAAGCGATTCATTTTGAACCGCTTTTTCCTATTTATCGCCCTTGTTACGAATCACAAAGCCTGTTTTCTTTTCGCTTGAAGTATTGCGTGGTTTTTTATTATCCTTACGGTAACGTTTTTCCTTATCAAAACGATCGTTGCCACGACTTCCTTTTTTGAAATCATCACGACGACCACCACGACGGTTGTCTCCTCGGTGATTATCACGACGGTCATCTCCACGACGACCTCCACGACCTCCCTGGGATTTAGCACCAAAACCATTACCTGATGGTTTAAATGGTAGTGGTTTTTCACGTGCAATCTCCACTTCAGGAAGACTATATGGATCTTGAACAGTCAGACTCAAGATATACATTGCCAATTCTTCTGGAGTAAATTCAGCAGCTAGCTTACGAGCATCCTTACCAAATTTCTCAAAGTTGGCACGGATAGTCTCATCTGCAAAATCACGTTCAATTTTCTTGAGAGCTACGTGTTTTTTTGCTTGGAAGGCTTCTTCTGCACTTGCAGGTTTGAGACCTTTCATACGTTTCTTGGTCAAGTTTTCAATGATTTGAAGGTAACCCATTTCGTTGGGAGCAACAAAAGTAATCGATTGACCTGACTTACCAGCACGACCTGTACGACCGATACGGTGAACATAACTTTCAGGATCTTGTGGAATATCGTAGTTATAGACATGGGTCACACCTGAAATATCCAATCCACGCGCTGCAACGTCTGTCGCAACCAAAACATCAAGATTGCTATTTTTAAAGTCACGAAGGACACGAAGACGTTTGTTTTGGTCTAGGTCACCATGAATTCCTTCGGCACGGAAACCACGGATTTTAAGGCCACGAGTCAATTCATCTACACGGCGTTTTGTACGACCAAATACGATAGCAAGTTCTGGTTGTTCCACATCCATGAGACGAGTCATGGTATCAAATTTTTCTTGTTCTTTAACTCGGATATAGTATTGGTCAACCAATTCTGTTGTCAATTCCTTAGCCGCAATCTTGACATGCTCAGGTTCTTTCATAAACTGAACACCGATACGTTTGATGGCATCTGGCATAGTTGCTGAGAAAAGCAAGGTTTGTCGATTTTCAGGAACACGAGAAATGATGGCTTCGATATCTTCAAGAAAGCCCATATTGAGCATTTCATCCGCTTCGTCAAGAATAAGAGTTTCAATATCTTGTAATTTCAAGGCCTTACGTTTAATCAAGTCCAAAAGGCGACCAGGTGTTCCCACTACGATATGGGCACCAGATTTAAGAGCCTTAATTTGTTTTTCAATGCTTGATCCGCCATATACTGAGCGGACTTTCACTCCCTTGCTACGACCAAAGCGGAAGAGTTCTTCTTGACTTTGGACAGCTAGTTCACGAGTTGGAGCGATGACCAAGGCTTGGATAGTCCCTTCTTCTGTACGGATTTTTTCAAGAGTAGGCAAGCCAAAGGCTGCGGTTTTTCCTGTACCAGTCTGAGCTTGACCGATAACATCCTTACCTTCTAGAGCCAAGGGAATAGTTTGTTCTTGGATAGGACTAGCTTCTACAAAGCCAGCTTTTTCAATCTCTGCTAGCAAATCAGCAGACAAGTTTAATTCATTAAATTTCACGTTATTCTTCTTTCTAAAGGTGGTGCGAAGCCACCCTATAGGGCTTAGTTTATACTTTTCTTTTTATGACGTATTTTCATATACTGGATATAAAATCGTGTTGCTTCTTTTCCACAAAAGAAAAGTACTGTTTTCTTTGCAACTTATCTAGTATAACACAAGAGAGAAGCAAAAGATAGTCCAATCCATCGATAAAGTCATGTAAACGATTTTTCTGAGAAAATGAGGCTATAATTTCCACTATTTCATAAACTTTTTTAAAGCGTAGCAGAATTGTGCAAAAGTTTTTTTCTTGTGCTAGAATGAAATTCGAATAGGAGGAAGATAAATGTTAACTTATGATTTAATCGTTATCGGATTTGGTAAAGCTGGTAAAACACTAGCTGGTAAATTGGCTTCAGCTGGTAAAAAAGTTGCCCTCGTTGAACGTAGCAAAGCTATGTACGGTGGAACTTGTATCAACATTGGTTGTATCCCAACTAAAACCTTGCTAGTTGCTGCTGAGAAAGACTTGTCTTTTGAAGAAGTGATTGCTACCAAAAACACGATCACTGGTCGCCTCAACGGTAAAAACTATGCTACTGTTGCTGGTACAGGCGTGGACATCTTTGATGCGGAAGCTCACTTCCTTTCAAATAAAGTCATCGAAATCCAAGCTGGTGATGAAAAGAAAGAACTAACTGCCGAAACAATCGTCATCAACACTGGTGCTGTTTCAAACGTCTTGCCAATCCCTGGACTTGCTACAAGCAAAAACGTCTTTGACTCAACAGGTATTCAAAACTTGGACAAATTGCCTGAAAAACTTGGAGTTCTTGGTGGCGGAAATATTGGTCTTGAATTTGCTGGCCTTTACAACAAACTTGGAAGCAAGGTCACAGTCCTAGATGCCTTGGATACTTTCCTACCTCGTGCAGAACCTTCCATCGCAGCTCTTGCTAAACAATATATGGAAGAAGATGGCATTGAATTGCTTCAAAATATCCATACTACTGAAATTAAAAACGATGGTGACCAAGTCCTTGTCGTAACTGAAAATGAAACTTACCGTTTCGACGCCCTTCTCTACGCAACTGGACGCAAACCAAATGTAGAACCACTTCAACTTGAAAATACAGATATTGAACTCACTGAACGTGGCGCTATTAAAGTAGACAAACACTGTCAAACAAACGTTCCTGGTGTCTTTGCAGTTGGGGATGTTAACGGTGGCCTTCAATTTACTTACATTTCACTGGATGACTTCCGTGTTGTTTACAGCTACCTTGCTGGAGATGGCAGCTACACACTTGAGGACCGTCTCAATGTACCAAACACCATGTTTATCACACCTGCACTTTCACAAGTTGGTTTGACTGAAAGCCAAGCAGCTGATTTGAAACTTCCATACGCAGTGAAGGAAATCCCTGTTGCAGCAATGCCTCGTGCTCACGTAAATGGAGACCTTCGCGGAGCTTTCAAAGCTGTTGTTAATACTGAAACAAAAGAAATTCTTGGAGCAAGCATCTTCTCAGAAGGTTCTCAAGAAATCATCAACATCATCACTGTTGCTATGGACAACAAGATTCCTTACACTTACTTCACAAAACAAATCTTCACTCACCCAACCTTGGCTGAGAA
>NZ_CAUQWY010000066.1:0-4976 GCF_963521865.1 uncultured Streptococcus sp. | reverse complement strand
CCTTGAAAAATCTAGCTAAATAGGGTATAATATGAGTAATCATTTGTCGTAGGTTTTGTCTGAAATATTGTCCAGACAAGGCTCACAGCAGTTAAATCTTCTGAAAAAGTCAGATTTAGCTGCTCTTTTTGTGCTTTTTTTCAGGATTTTGAATATTTGTAACAAAGACTTAAAGATTCTGAAAATTCATCAAGAGGACACGGTGATAGGGGTTTTTAAAACCATATGACGATTAGAAAGCCTGTTGATAAGGCTTGGAACTTATTTACAAAGGAGAATCATCTTGGCAGGACATGACGTTCAATACGGGAAACATCGTACCCGTCGTAGTTTTTCAAGAATCAAAGAAGTTCTTGACTTACCAAATTTGATTGAAATTCAAACTGATTCATTCAAAGCTTTCCTAGACCACGGTCTTAAGGAAGTGTTTGAAGATGTATTGCCAATTTCAAACTTCACAGACACGATGGAGTTGGAATTTGTTGGATATGAAATCAAGGAACCAAAATACACGCTAGAAGAAGCTCGTATCCACGATGCTAGCTACTCAGCACCAATTTTTGTAACCTTCCGCTTGATCAATAAAGAAACAGGCGAAATCAAGACCCAAGAAGTTTTCTTTGGTGATTTCCCAATCATGACAGAAATGGGTACTTTCATCATCAATGGTGGTGAACGTATCATCGTATCTCAGTTGGTCCGCTCACCAGGTGTTTACTTTAATGACAAAGTTGACAAAAACGGTAAAGTGGGTTATGGTTCAACTGTTATCCCTAACCGTGGAGCTTGGTTGGAGCTTGAAAGCGACTCAAAAGACATCGCCTACACTCGTATCGACCGTACTCGTAAGATTCCATTTACAACCTTGGTTCGTGCGCTTGGTTTCTCAGGTGATGATGAAATCTTTGATATCTTTGGTGATAGCGAATTGGTTCGCAACACTGTTGAAAAAGATATCCACAAGAACCCAATGGACTCTCGTACAGACGAAGCCTTGAAAGAAATTTACGAACGCCTTCGTCCAGGTGAACCTAAGACAGCTGAAAGCTCACGTAGCTTGCTTGTAGCTCGTTTCTTTGACCCACGTCGCTATGACTTGGCAGCAGTTGGTCGTTATAAGATCAATAAAAAACTCAATGTTAAAACACGTTTGCTCAACCAAACCATTGCAGAGCCATTGGTAGATCCTGAAACAGGAGAAATCTTGGTAGAAGCTGGTACAATCATGACTCGTAGCGTGATTGAAAGTATTGAAAGCCATTTGGATGGTGATTTGAACAAGATTGTCTACATTCCAAATGATGCGGCGGTTGTGACTGAGCCAGTTGTTCTTCAAAAATTCAAGGTTGTTGCTCCAACTGATCCAGACCGCGTTGTAACGATCATCGGTAATGCTAATCCAGATGACAAGGTTCGTATCGTTACTCCTGCAGATATCCTTGCTGAAATGAGCTACTTCCTCAACTTGGCTGAAGGACTTGGCCGTGTAGATGATATCGACCACCTTGGAAACCGTCGTATCCGTGCGGTTGGTGAATTGCTTGCTAACCAAGTACGTCTTGGACTTTCTCGTATGGAACGTAATGTCCGTGAACGTATGTCTGTTCAGGACAACGAAGTCTTGACACCACAACAAATTATCAATATCCGTCCTGTAACAGCTGCGGTGAAAGAATTCTTTGGTTCATCACAGTTGTCACAGTTCATGGACCAACACAACCCACTTTCTGAGTTGTCTCACAAACGCCGTTTGTCAGCCTTAGGACCTGGTGGTTTGACACGTGACCGTGCTGGATATGAAGTCCGTGACGTGCACTACACTCACTATGGTCGTATGTGTCCAATCGAGACACCTGAAGGACCTAACATCGGTTTGATCAATAACTTGTCATCTTACGGGCACTTGAACAAATATGGTTTTGTTCAAACACCATACCGTAAGGTTGACCGTGAAACAGGTGTTGTCACGAATGAAATCGTTTGGTTGACAGCCGATGAAGAAGATGAATTTACTGTAGCACAGGCTAATTCTCGTCTGAATGAAGATGGAACATTTGCTGAGAAAGTTGTCATGGGACGTCACCAAGGGGTCAACCAAGAGTATCCAGCTAATGTTGTTGACTACATGGACGTATCACCAAAACAGGTAGTTGCCGTTGCGACAGCATGTATTCCTTTCTTGGAAAACGATGACTCCAACCGTGCCCTCATGGGAGCCAACATGCAACGTCAGGCTGTACCATTGATTAATCCTAAAGCACCTTACGTTGGTACTGGTATGGAATACCAAGCAGCCCACGATTCAGGAGCGGCTGTGATTGCTCAGTATGATGGTAAAGTTACCTATGCAGATGCTGACAAGGTAGAAGTTCGTCGTGAAGATGGTTCATTGGACGTTTACCACATCCAAAAATTCCGTCGTTCAAACTCAGGTACTGCTTACAACCAACGCACTCTCGTAAAGGTTGGAGATGTTGTTGAAAAAGGCGATTTCATCGCTGACGGACCTTCTATGGAAAATGGAGAAATGGCGCTTGGACAAAACCCAATCGTTGCCTACATGACTTGGGAAGGTTACAACTTCGAGGATGCCGTTATCATGAGCGAACGCTTGGTTAAAGACGATGTCTACACATCTGTTCACCTTGAAGAATACGAATCAGAAACACGCGATACAAAGCTTGGGCCTGAAGAAATCACTCGCGAAATTCCAAACGTTGGTGAAGATGCCCTTAAAGACCTTGACGAAATGGGTATTATCCGTATCGGTGCTGAGGTTAAAGAAGGCGATATCCTTGTAGGTAAAGTAACACCTAAGGGGGAGAAAGACCTTTCAGCTGAAGAACGTCTCTTGCACGCTATCTTCGGAGATAAATCTCGTGAAGTGCGTGATACTTCTCTTCGTGTACCACACGGTGCCGATGGTGTCGTTCGTGATGTTAAGATTTTTACACGTGCAAATGGAGATGAGTTGCAATCAGGTGTTAACATGCTGGTTCGCGTCTACATCGCTCAAAAACGTAAGATCAAGGTCGGAGATAAGATGGCCGGACGTCACGGAAACAAAGGGGTTGTCTCTCGTATCGTTCCTGTAGAAGACATGCCTTACCTTCCAGATGGAACTCCAGTCGATATCATGTTGAACCCACTTGGGGTGCCATCACGTATGAATATCGGTCAGGTTATGGAGCTCCACCTTGGTATGGCGGCTCGTACTCTTGGTATTCATATCGCAACACCAGTCTTTGACGGAGCAAGTTCTGAAGACCTTTGGTCAACTGTTAAAGAAGCTGGTATGGATAGCGATGCTAAAACAATCCTTTACGATGGCCGTACAGGTGAACCATTTGATAACCGTGTTTCTGTTGGAGTCATGTACATGATCAAACTCCACCACATGGTTGATGATAAATTGCACGCTCGTTCAGTCGGACCATACTCAACTGTTACCCAACAACCACTCGGAGGGAAAGCTCAGTTTGGTGGACAACGTTTCGGTGAGATGGAGGTTTGGGCTCTTGAAGCTTACGGTGCGTCAAATGTCCTTCAAGAAATCTTGACTTACAAGTCTGACGATATCAACGGACGTTTGAAAGCTTATGAAGCCATTACAAAAGGAAAACCAATTCCAAAACCAGGTGTTCCAGAATCCTTCCGAGTTCTTGTCAAAGAATTGCAATCTCTTGGTCTTGACATGCGTGTCCTAGACGAAGATGACCAAGAAGTGGAACTTCGCGACTTGGATGAAGGAATGGACGAAGATGTCATCCACGTAGATGACCTTGAAAAAGCCCGCGAAAAAGCAGCACAAGAGGCTAAAGCAGCCTTTGAAGCTGAAGAAGCTGAGAAAGCAACAAAAGCGGAAGCAACAGAAGAAGCTGCTGAATAAGAATAAGCAGTTCACTTAGAATAGAAAGGGAAGAAATAGTGGTTGATGTAAATCGTTTTAAAAGTATGCAAATCACCCTAGCTTCTCCAAGTAAAGTCCGTTCATGGTCTTATGGAGAAGTCAAAAAACCTGAAACAATCAATTACCGTACCTTGAAACCAGAACGTGAAGGTCTCTTTGATGAAGTTATCTTTGGTCCTACAAAAGACTGGGAATGTGCTTGTGGTAAGTACAAACGCATTCGTTACAGAGGGATTGTTTGTGACCGTTGTGGGGTTGAAGTAACGCGTACAAAAGTTCGTCGTGAGCGTATGGGGCACATCGAGTTGAAAGCTCCTGTATCTCACATCTGGTATTTCAAGGGGATTCCAAGCCGTATGGGCTTGACCCTTGATATGAGCCCTCGTGCCCTCGAGGAAGTGATCTACTTTGCGGCTTATGTGGTGATTGATCCCAAGGATACACCACTTGAACACAAGTCTATCATGACAGAGCGTGAATACCGTGAGCGCTTGCGTGAATATGGTTATGGATCATTCGTTGCCAAGATGGGTGCCGAAGCTATCCAAGACCTTTTGAAACAAGTAGATCTTGAAAAAGAAATTGCTGAACTCAAAGAAGAGTTGAAAACAGCTACTGGACAAAAACGTGTCAAAGCCATCCGTCGTTTGGATGTTTTGGATGCCTTTTACAAGTCTGGAAACAAACCTGAATGGATGATTCTCAACATCCTTCCAGTTATTCCACCAGATCTTCGTCCAATGTTGCAGTTGGATGGTGGCCGTTTTGCCTCATCTGACTTGAACGACCTTTACCGCCGTGTTATCAACCGTAACAACCGTTTGGCTCGTTTGCTTGAGTTGAATGCACCAGGTATCATCGTTCAAAATGAGAAGCGTATGCTTCAAGAAGCGGTTGATGCTTTGATTGACAATGGTCGTCGTGGTCGTCCAATCACAGGACCAGGTAGCCGTCCATTGAAATCATTGAGCCACATGCTTAAAGGTAAACAAGGACGCTTCCGTCAAAACTTGCTCGGTAAACGTGTTGACTTCTCAGGACGTTCCGTTATCGCCGTTGGTCCAAC
>NZ_CAUQWY010000065.1:0-5091 GCF_963521865.1 uncultured Streptococcus sp. | reverse complement strand
GGATCTGTATACATACTCATTACTTTTTTACGCAAAGTATCCGCATCATCAGCTAAATAAATACCATTATTGAGTGATTTAGACATTTTAGCATTTCCATCTAAACCAGGCAAACGCCCTGCTCTCTCATTTTCTGGATAAATACCTTCTGGTTCCACCAAAACATCACAGTTATATGCATTGTTAAAAGAACGAACAATTTCACGAGTCTGCTCAATCATTGGTTTCTGATCTGTCCCAACAGGAACATAATTGGCCTTAAAGGCAGTGATGTCAGCTGCTTGTGCAATTGGATAAACCAAAAATCCTGTTGGAATACTTTCTCCAAATCCCTTTTGAGCAATCTCTGTCTTGACAGTTGGATTACGCTCCAAACGTGCTAATGACACCAAATTCATATAATACATAGACAACTCAGCTAATTCTGGAATTTGGCTTTGAATAAAAATAGTTGATTTACTCGGATCCAATCCAACTGCAAGATAATCCAAAGCAACATTTCCGATAGACTCTACAATTGTTTGAGGGTCTTTAGCATGATCTGTCAAAGCTTGTTGGTCAGCCAAGAACACAAACATATCATACTTATCCTCTTCCTGTAATAAAACTCTATTTTTGAGACTTCCAACATAATGTCCAATATGCAATTTTCCTGTTGGACGGTCTCCTGTTAAAATAATGGGTTTAATCATTTTATTCTCCTTCGATATAGTCCCTTCAATTATAGCATTTTTTTAATGAAATAACCGTAATTTATCAAAATAAATCAGTCTTGCTATTTACGGATTCGTGTAAAGTATACTGTAAATCTAATTTACACAAAATTGACAGATAAAAATTTGAATATTTCCGTATTTTCTAGTAGAATAAATATATTACACATATAGGAGAAAAACATTGCTTACAGTATCTGATGTTTCACTACGTTTTAGTGATCGCAAACTTTTTGATGATGTCAATATCAAATTTACAGAAGGAAATACTTACGGATTAATCGGTGCTAATGGTGCCGGAAAATCAACCTTTTTAAAAATTTTAGCTGGAGATATCGAACCTACTACTGGTCACATCTCTCTTGGTCCAGATGAACGTCTCTCTGTTCTTCGTCAAAATCACTTTGACTATGAAGACGAACGTGCCATTGATGTCGTTATCATGGGAAATGAAAAACTTTATAGCATCATGAAGGAGAAAGATGCCATCTACATGAAGGAAGATTTCTCAGACGAAGATGGAGTGCGTGCTGCCGAACTCGAAGGAGAGTTTGCCGAGCTTGGGGGCTGGGAAGCAGAAAGTGAAGCCTCTCAACTACTTCAAAATCTAAACATTCCAGAAGAATTACACTACCAAAACATGAGTGAATTGGCCAATGGTGAAAAAGTAAAAGTTCTCCTCGCCAAAGCACTTTTTGGTAAACCTGATGTGCTTCTATTGGACGAGCCAACCAACGGTTTGGATATCCAGTCAATTACTTGGCTAGAAGACTTCTTGATTGATTTTGATAACACAGTTATCGTAGTATCCCACGACCGTCACTTCTTAAACAAAGTATGTACTCACATGGCCGACCTTGACTTTGGAAAAATCAAACTCTATGTCGGAAACTACGACTTCTGGAAGGAATCTTCTGAACTCGCTGCTAAATTGCTAGCAGACCGTAATGCTAAAGCAGAAGAAAAAATTAAGCAATTGCAAGAATTCGTAGCTCGTTTCTCTGCCAATGCTTCCAAATCAAGACAAGCAACATCACGTAAGAAAATGCTTGATAAGATTGAGCTAGAAGAGATTGTGCCATCTAGTCGTAAATATCCATTTATCAACTTTAAAGCAGAGCGTGAAATTGGTAATGATCTCTTGACAGTAGAAAATCTAACTGTAAAGATTGATGGTGAGACTATTTTAGATAATATCAGTTTCATCTTGCGTCCAGGTGATAAGACAGCTCTTATTGGACAAAATGATATCCAAACAACTGCATTAATTCGTGCAATCATGGGTGACATTGACTATGAAGGAACTGTCAAATGGGGAGTTACTACTAGCCGTTCTTACTTACCAAAAGATAACTCGGCCGATTTTGCAGGGGGAGAGTCAATCCTTGACTGGTTGCGTCAATTCGCAAGTAAAGAAGAAGATGACAATACTTTCCTACGTGGCTTCCTCGGCCGTATGCTCTTCTCTGGAGATGAGGTTAACAAACCTGTAAATGTCTTGTCAGGGGGAGAAAAAGTTCGTGTCATGCTTTCAAAACTCATGCTCTTAAAATCAAATGTCCTTGTCCTCGATGATCCAACCAATCACTTGGACTTGGAATCTATCTCAAGCTTGAATGATGGATTGAAAAACTTTAAAGAATCAATCATCTTTGCCAGCCATGACCACGAGTTTATTCAAACTCTAGCCAACCATATCATTGTCTTGTCTAAAAATGGCGTCATTGACCGTATCGATGAAACCTATGATGAATTCCTAGAAAATTCAGAAGTACAAGCAAAAGTTAAAGAACTTTGGAAAGACTAAATAAAACTTCAAAACTCAGTTGGGTTAACCAGCTGAGTTTTCTAACATTTTATGAGGTAACATGAAATTATTTTTTAAAACATATTGGATCTATTTTGTTTCTTTCATCATTCCCGTAATCATTATGACAGGAGTATATCTATCTCAAGGTATCTACTGGAATAGCGATACATCTCCACTATTAGGGGATGGTTTTCATCAATACGTTATTTTTGATGTAACTTTACGAAATATCCTACATGGAAATGGTAGTCTGTTTTACACCTTTACAAGTGGCCTCGGATTAAATTTCTATGCCCTATCTAGTTATTACTTGGGTAGTTTCCTTTCACCACTAGTTTACTTTTTTGATCTAACGAATATGCCAGATGCTGTCTATCTGACAACTCTCTTAAAATTTGGATTGATTGGACTGTCAACTTACTTTAGTTTAAATAAATTATTTCAATCGATTCCTAAGCCTTTAAAACTAGCTTTATCTACTTCCTATGCTCTGATGAGTTTCACTGTCAGTCAATTAGAGATAAAAACCTGGCTAGATGTTTTTATCTTGATTCCTTTAATTATAACTGGTTTACAACTACTTATCACTGAAAAGAGATTCCTATTGTACTTTACAAGTCTGTCAATCTTATTTATCCAAAACTATTATTTTGGCTATATGACAGCATTGTTTCTTATTTTCTGGTATCTCTTCCAAATTTCTTGGGACTTTAAAACCCGAAAATCATCTTTTCTTGATTTCATAATCACCTCCGTTTTAGCTGATATGGCTAGTTTGATTCTGACTCTTCCTACTCTGTTTGATTTACAGACACATGGGGAAAAATTGACTGAAGTTACAAAGTTTCAAACTGAAAGTAGCTGGTATCTTGATCTTTTTGCTAAACAATTCATTGGTTCCTTTGATACAACCAAGTATGGGGCTATTCCAATGATTTTTGTAGGACTACTTCCCTTTATTTTGACTATTTTATTTTTTACACTGAAAACTATTAAGTTTCACGTGAAACTTATCTATGCAATCTTCTTTACATTTCTAATTGCAAGCTTTTATATTGAAGCTCTTGATTTATTTTGGCAAGGCATGCATACTCCAAACATGTTTTTACATCGCTATGCTTGGATTTTCTCTACCTTGTTAATTTACACAGCAGCGGAAGTCTTAAATCGTCTGAAAGAAATTAAAATCTGGAATTTTTTAGTTTCGCTTTTTCTTATAGTAACAGGATTTTTAGCTACAATCTATCTAAAATCACATTATTCTTTTTTAACAGATTTGAATATTCTGCTGACTCTTGAATTTTTGGTTGTCTATTCGCTTTTACTCCTTGCAGTTATCAAAAAGTTTATCTCTGTAAATCTATTTGCCATTCTAATCTCTTTATTTATAATGATTGAAATGAGTTTAAATGCTTCATCTCAAATAGACGGAATTTCTAAGGAATGGGGATTTGCTTCTCGAAGTGCATATAGTAGAGATATACCAGCTATGGACTCTTTCTCAACATATATTGGAAACCAATTTACTCGTACTGAGAAACTAGAGACTCAGACAGGAAATGACAGTATGAAATTCAACTACAATGGAATCTCTCAATTTTCATCTGTTCGAAATCGTTCAGCGAGCTCTACTTTGGATAAACTTGGGTTTAAATCCTCTGGGACTAATCTCAATCTCCGCTATGCAAATAATAGTATTTTGGCTGATAGTTTATTTGGTATCCAGTACAATATCTCAGACAGTCCTATTGATAAGTATGGTTTTAAAGATATCTATCAAAAAGATAATCTTACCCTATATGAAAATCAATACTCTCTTCCGATTGCATTTGCTAGTCAATCTGTTTACAATGATGTCAAGTTCAATGAACATACCTTGGATAATCAGGCCTCATTTTTAAATCAACTTGCTAACGTCAATTTTGATTATTTTTCTCCAATCCCTTATGACAAAACAGAAAATACTGATGATTTGATTAGTGTTACAAGTTCTTCAAATGAGGATGCAACAATCCAGTATCAAATTGAAGTGCCAGAAAACAGCCAAGTTTATCTTTCTTTCACAAATCTTCACTTTTCTAATGATAAACAAAAAAAGGTTGACATCCTTGTAAATGGAGAAAAGAAAACTTTTACAACTGATAATATCTTCTCCTTCTTTAATCTAGGCTATACAAAAGAGAAAAAAACTTTCAATATTCATGTTAGTTTCCCTGGAAATTCACAAGTATCATTTGAATCTCCTAACTTCTACCGTTTAGATACCAAAGCTTTTACTGAGGCAATTCAAAAAATTAAAGAACAGCCTGTAACAGTATCAACTTCTAAAAACAAGGTTTTTGCTACATATGATGTCCAACAAGATACATCTATTTTCTTCACCATTCCTTATGACAAAGGTTGGTCTGCCTACCAAGATGATAAGAAAATAGAGATTAAACAAGCTCAAACTGGCTTTATGAAAGTTGACGTTCCTAAGGGAAAAGGAACTATTACACTTTCCTTTATTCCCAATGGTTTTATTACTGGATCAATCTGTTCCTTTACTTCACTTTTACTATTTGGAAT
>NZ_CAUQWY010000064.1:0-5227 GCF_963521865.1 uncultured Streptococcus sp. | reverse complement strand
TACCTAGTAGATAATAGGCAATTCTACCTGCTCCAACGATGAGAAGGCTCTTCACGGCACGAGACTTGAAATAATTATGGAAGAGCATCATGTCAACACGGTTACCAGTGACAAAGATTCTATCTTTATCCTGTACAGTCATGTCACCGCTTGGAATGATAATTTGATGATCCCTCTCTATCGCACAGACAATGACATTGCCAAATTTTTTCCGAAAATCAGAAATGGGCATTTGGCAAAGACCACTGGAGGATTTAACAGTGAATTCCATCAAGCTGACCCGTCCACCAAAGAAACGTTCGACAGAGAGGGCGTTGGGGAAGTCAATGATATTCGCGATAGCGCGGGCAGCCAAGAGCTCAGGGTTAACGATAAGAGAAAAACCGAGAATATTCTTTTCTTTGAAATAAGAGTTAGAGTATTCAGGATTTCGCACCCGAACGATGGTTTCTTTAGCCCCCATTTTTTTGGCTAGAACGGCTGCAATCATGTTCACTTCATCGTATTCAGTCAAGGCGATAAAGATATCGCAATCCTGAACACTGGCTTGCTCAAGGATGGTGAAATCGGCCCCGTTACCAAGGATACCCATGATATCAAAGCGATTAACAATATGATTGAGAACAGCTTCGTCTTGCTCAATCAGCAAAACATCATGCTTTTCTGCAACCAAAGAGCGACAGAGGGCAGAGCCAACTTTTCCCCCTCCGACAAGGATAATTTTCATAATAAAACCTACTTTTTCATGATGTAACTATCATACCTTTTTTCAAGAAAAAATGCACCTACTAGCTAATCACCAGAGTTTTTAGTAGGAAATTTGCTATAAGGTAAAACTATACCCTAAGCAATTAAAATAGCTATTAGCACCTTTCTCTGAAATATGGTATGATAAAGGATATACAAGGAGATAAAATGAATAATAATTTACTGGTATTATAATCAGACTTTGGTCTGCTTGATGGTGCGGTATCGGCTATGATTGGAGTGGCTTTAGAAGAGTCTCCAACCATAAAAATCCATCACTTGACGCACGATATCACGCCTTATAATATTTTTGAGGGGAGCTATCGTCTCTTTCAGACGGTGGATTACTGGCCTGAGGGAACGACGTTTGTATCGGTTGTCGATCCAGGTGTCGGTTCGAAACGTAAGAGTGTGGTTGCCAAGACTGCAAAAAATCAATATATTGTCACGCCAGACAATGGGACTCTTTCTTTTATCAAGAAACACGTTGGTATTGTAGCTATTCGTGAGATTTCTGAAGTGGCCAATAGACGTCAAAATACAGAGCATTCTTATACCTTCCACGGTCGTGATGTCTATGCCTATACTGGTGCTAAACTAGCCAGCGGTCACATTTCTTTTGAAGAAGTAGGGCCAGAGCTCAGTGTGGACCAGATTGTGGAACTTCCAGTCGTAGAGACCATCATTGAAGATCATCTGGTAAAGGGAGCTATTGATATTCTAGATGTGCGTTTTGGTTCGCTCTGGACCTCTATCACACGAGAAGAATTTTACAAGCTGGAACCAGAATTTGGTGACCGTTTTGAAGTGACTATCTATCACGCTGATATGCTGGTCTATCAAAATCAGGTTGTTTATGGCAAATCATTTGCAGATGTGAGAATTGGGCAACCCATCCTTTACATCAACTCTCTCTATCGTTTAGGTCTGGCTATCAACCAAGGTTCTTTTGCCAAGGCTTATAATGTAGGTGTCGGTTCATCTTGGACCATTGAAATAAAGAAAATAGAATTATAAAATAGGAGAATATAGATGAAAAATCAATCAATTAAACAAGTTGTTGCTATCGGTGTTGGAGCTGCGCTCTTTGTTGTTATCGGGATGATTAGCATTCCGACCCCTGTTCCAAATACAAGCATCCAGCTTCAGTATGCGGTACAGAGCCTCTTGTCTATCATTTTTGGCCCTCTAGTTGGTCTACTTGTTGGTTTAATTGGGCATGCTGTTAAGGATTCTATTGCTGGCTACGGTCTTTGGTGGACTTGGATTATTGCTAGTGGTCTCTTTGGTCTAGCCGTCGGACTCTTTAGAAAATACATTCGAGTAACACAGGGTGTTTTTGAGTTGAAGGATATTGTCTTCTTTAACCTCATTCAGATTGTTGCAAATGCTCTTGTTTGGGGTGTCTTGGCACCACTTGGAGATGTTGTGATTTATCAAGAAGCAGCTGAAAAAGTATTTGCCCAAGGGATTGTTGCAGGTATTGCTAACGCTGTAACTGTAGCTATCGCAGGTACCCTTCTTTTGATAGCTTATTCACGTACACAGACTCGTTCAGGAAGTTTGAAAAAGGATTAACATAAAGGAAAAGGCTGGGCAACCGGTCTTTTTTGATGTTTATAGACTAGTTAGGCAAGCAAGCTAGGATAGGACTCTTTTTGGAGCTAAGTTTTTAAGAAAAGAGACTGCAAGAAGGGCTTAATTTATGATAAAATAGAAGTCTAATACTCTGCGAAAATCTCTTCAAACCGCGTCAGCTCTATCTGCAACCTCAAAACAGTGTTTTGAGCAACCTACGGCTAGCTTCCTGGTTTGCTCTTTGATTTTCATTGAGTAGAAGAAGCGAATGAAGAGAGTAAGATGAAAGAAGCTATAATTGAGTGGAAGGATTTCTCTTTCCAGTATGAAACGCAACAAGAACCAACCTTGCAAGGGGTGGACTTGACCATTTATAAGGGAGAGAAAGTCTTAATTGTTGGGCCATCTGGGTCAGGTAAGTCTACCTTGGGTCAATGTTTGAATGGGATTATTCCCAATATTTACAAGGGTCAGATGTCTGGAGAATTTTTGATCAAGGGGCAAGCAGCCTTTGATATGAGCATCTACGATAAATCTCATCTGGTCAGTACAGTTTTGCAGGATACAGATGGGCAGTTTATCGGCCTGTCCGTGGCAGAGGATTTGGCTTTTGCTCTGGAAAATGATGTGACAGCTTTAGATGGGATGAAAGATCGTGTTCATAAATGGGCTGAAAAGCTGGACCTTATCCCTTTACTAACTCAGCGTCCTCAAGATTTGTCAGGTGGACAAAAGCAGCGGGTCAGTCTGGCTGGTGTCTTGATTGATGAGAGTCCGATTCTTTTGTTTGATGAGCCACTCGCCAATCTGGATCCCAAGTCAGGTCAGAATATTATCGAATTGATTGATCAGATTCATAAGGAGGAGGGGACGACGACTCTTATTATCGAGCACCGTTTAGAGGATGTTCTGCATCGCCCTGTGGATCGGATTGTCTTGATCAATGATGGTCGTATCCTATTTAATGGTGGGCCTGATCAGCTACTGGCGACTAATTTATTGACTCAAAATGGCATCCGAGAACCCCTTTATCTAACCACTCTCCGTCAATTGGGTGTGGATTTAGTCAAGGAAGAACAGCTAGCGAATCTGGATAACTTGTCTATCTCAAAGGGTCAGATTCAGTTGCAGAATGAACTGGTAAAAGAAACCCCAGAATTGCAGTCACTCTTTAAATTAGAGGCCGTGTCTTTTTCTTATGATGATAGACCGATTTTAAAGTCCATTCATTTAGATATTAAAAAGGGTGAAAAGATTGCCGTTGTCGGGAAAAATGGGGCTGGGAAATCAACCCTTGCCAAGGCCTTAAGTAGCTTTATTCAGACTGAAGGCCGCTATCTTTGGGAAGGACAGGATATAAAAGGAGATTCTGTTGCAGAGCGGGCGGAACGAGTAGGCTATGTGCTGCAAAATCCTAATCAAATGATTTCAACCAATATGATCTTTGATGAGGTGGCCTTGGGACTTCGTTTGCGAGGTTTAGATGACCAAGAGATTGAAAAGAAAGTTCATGAAACTTTGAAAATCTGTGGTCTCTATGAGTTTCGTAATTGGCCTATATCCGCCTTATCATTTGGTCAGAAAAAACGTGTTACCATTGCATCCATTTTAGTGTTAGGAGCTGAAATTATCCTCTTAGATGAACCAACAGCTGGTCAAGACCAGAAGAACTATACTGAGATTATGGAGTTTCTTGAGGAACTGCATCAAAAAGGTCATACCATTGTCATGATTACCCATGATATGCAATTGATGCTGGATTATTCAGACCGAACCCTTGTTATGGTAGATGGGGAATTGATTGCCGATACTAATCCAGCTAGTCTGTTAAGCAATCCTGAGCTGTTAGTAAAAGCCAATCTAAAAGAAACTTCAATCTTCAACTTGGCCAAGAAACTAGATGTGGATCCACTTGCTTTAACGGCATTTTACAAAGAAAGGAGAGAAGGATGCAAGCTAAATTAATCGGTTACCAGCATAGAGATACTGTGATTCATCGTTTATCTGGGGCTGGCAAGCTTCTCTTTTTCATCTTGGTATCCTTAGCAGCCATGATTAGTTATGATACCAGACTCCTTGTTTTGATTGCTATCTTTTCGGTCTTTCTCCTCTATTTGTCAGAAATCCGCTTTAAAGATGTTTCCTTTGTGGCAGTTTTTGCGACGGTATTTGCGATTTTGAATGTCTTGATGGTCTATCTCTTTTCTCCTGAATATGGGGTTGGACTTTACGGAGAGAGAAGTGTGATTTGGCAGGGAATCGGTGCTTACACTCTGACCAGTCAAGAGCTCTTTTATCTGCTAAATTTGGCTATTAAGTACCTTTGTACCATTCCTCTGGCTATTATCTTTTTGATGACAACCCACCCTAGTCAGTTTGCTTCCAGTTTAAATCAAATTGGTGTGCCTTACAAGATTGCCTATTCAGTCAGCCTGACCTTGCGCTATATTCCGGATTTGCAGGAAGAATTCTTTACTATCAAGATGTCTCAGGAGGCGCGTGGGATGGAATTATCCAAGAAAGCTTCTCTTATGCAACGAATCAAAGGCAATCTGCGCATTATTACTCCCTTGATTTTTAGCTCGCTAGAACGCATTGATACCATCGCGACCGCCATGGAGCTTCGACGCTTTGGGAAAGAGAAAAAACGCACTTGGTATAGTTACCAGGCCTTGAAAAAAGGAGACTATCTTACCTTGCTCTTGGCAGCCTTGTTTTTAGTAGCTAGTTTACTACTTATCTTGCAGAATCAGGGACGATTTTACAACCCTTGGAAGTAGCTTGAAAAAATTGAAAAAATCAAGTCGTTTCTATTGACAATGATTCTGAAAGTGTTATACTAAGAAAGTAGTTTCGCTGATTTACTTCAAACCTGTTGTGAGGTAAGTTAACGATGCCTTAA
>NZ_CAUQWY010000063.1:0-5279 GCF_963521865.1 uncultured Streptococcus sp. | reverse complement strand
ACATTTCCAAAAAGGTAGAAAATTCCACCAAGTACAAAGACTGTGTTGGTAAGTGAACCCAGGGCACCAGCTAGAATCAGACCAGTCTTGTTTTTCATCAGTTTATAGACCAGATAAGGAGTTAAACCAATCAAAATACGTGGGACGATGGCAATGATAGCTGAGTAGATGTTTCCGTTTGGTACAAATGGGGAGAAGAGGTAACTTGTCGGTAGAATGGTAATAGTGTTAACCGTCAAGCTAAGTAGCCCCATCAAAAATCCAAGTGTAACCCCAACGCGTGGACCGTAGATAATACTGGCAATAATGACAGGAATATGAACGATAGTCGGTTTGATTGGGAATGGAAAAAGGTTAAAGATAAGCGAGCTCAGAAAGTGTATCACGAGCATGGTTGCAAAAAAGATAGCAATAGGTGCAATATTAGAGCGTTTTTTCATCGAGAGTTTCCTCTATTCTTTCTAAAATAATTGTGAGGTCGGCTAGAGCTCCTCGTCCATGGTCTCCACAAGCTAGTAGGGATTCCTTTGGAGCAATCAGCTGATAGCCGTAGGTTTCTAATGTTTTCAGATTAGCCTGAGTTGCTGGATGGTCATACATTTTTGTATTCATAGCAGGAGCTATTAGTTTAGGAATATGACTTGGCAAGGCCAGAGCCATACAGGTTATCATGTTGTCCGCAAAGCCGTGGGCTAGTTTTGCAATAGTGTTAGCAGTTGCAGGGGCCACGATAAATAAATCTGCTTTTTTGCCAAGTTCAATATGATTAACCTGATTAGGATAGGGTTCCTTCATGACATCCAAGTGGACGGAATTCTGTGAGAGTACCTGTAGTGTCAAAGGTTGAATAAACTCTGTAGCAGCCTGAGTCATTAAGACAGTGACTTGATGACCTTGTTTTTTTAGAGAACTGACTAAATCTGCCGACTTGTAAGAGGCGATTGAGCCCGTTACAGCCAAGAGAATGTTTGCCATAGCTTTCCTTTCTACGAATGATAGGCTTGAATTTTTTCAAGGAGGAGATCTGCAATTTCTTCTTTAGTCTGGACTGTTTGAAGCTGATCTTTCTCAACAAAGATAGCACGATGCTGGTTTGCTGAGATTTGAGTCAGGTCATTTGCAATGATTAAGTCAGCTTGGTTCTTGATAAGACTTTTTCTAGCAATGTCAACCAGATGGTCTTCGGAAACATCAACCAGCAGTTTGAAACCAATCAGATGAATAGCAGGATTCCATTCCTTGACTAGAGAGATGATTTTGGGTGTCTTTTTAAGGAACAAAACCTGAACCTCATCAGTTGAAGAAATCTTGTCCTGATGATTCTGCTTGCTTAAAAATTCTTCCAAATTAGAGCTAGCCTGAACTTCCTCCAGCCCTGTCATATAAACAGGAGTGTAATCAGATACGGCCATTGAGTGAATCAAGACCTGATAATCCTGAACACGTTCTTGCATTTTCAGTAGAAGGTCCTTGGTATTGTTAATTTCTCGAATGCTTAGGTTGGGATGGGCTTCTGGCTTCAGAGCTCGTTTTGTCGTAATTAAACAAACTTCATGCCCTGCAGCAAGCAAGGTTTCTGTGATGATTTTCCCCAAGCGACCTGTAGAATGGTTAGTGATAGAGCGGACGCTATCGATAGCTTCACTGGTGCCGCCCGATGTAACTAAAATTTTCATAGCACTATTGTACACAAAAATAAACGGTAAGTAAAATGAAAGTGATAAAATTTTGGTAAAAACGAAGATTTACTATAGTTTCAAACTATAAAGCCATATAAAATTTAAGAAAGGACTCTAAAAACCTTAAAAACAGGGATATTTACGAACGTTTAGAGAGTTTTAGGATGTTAAAAATCTTGTTTTGTGTTATAATGAATTATCATATAAGAGGTTAGAGGAGTTTTGAATGAAAACAGATATTGAAATCGCACAGAGTATTGAGTTGAAGCCAATCGTTGATGTTGTAGAGAAACTTGGTATTTCTTACGATGATTTGGAGTTGTATGGAAAGTACAAGGCTAAGCTCAGCTTTGATAAAATCCGTGCAGTTGAGAGCAATCCAGTTGGGAAATTGATTCTGGTTACTGCCATCAACCCAACACCTGCAGGTGAAGGAAAATCAACTATTACCATTGGTCTTGCGGATGCCTTGAACAAGATTGGCAAGAAAACCATGATTGCTATCCGCGAACCATCTCTTGGTCCAGTAATGGGGATTAAGGGTGGTGCTGCTGGTGGTGGTTACGCCCAAGTTTTGCCAATGGAAGATATCAACCTCCACTTTACGGGGGATATGCATGCCATTACGACTGCCAACAATGCGCTTTCTGCCTTGATTGACAACCACTTGCACCAAGGAAATGAGTTGGGAATTGACCAACGTCGTATCCTTTGGAAACGTGTTGTGGACTTGAATGATCGTGCCCTTCGTCATGTAACCGTTGGACTTGGTGGTCCTCTAAACGGTATTCCTCGTGAGGATGGCTTTGATATTACAGTTGCTTCTGAAATCATGGCAATTCTTTGCTTGGCAACAGACATCGAGGATTTGAAACGCCGTCTGGCTAATATCGTTATCGGTTATCGCTATGATCGTACACCTGTTTCTGTTGGTGATTTGCAGGTTGAAGGTGCTTTAGCATTGATTTTAAAGGATGCGATTAAGCCGAACCTGGTTCAGACAATTTACGGAACACCTGCCTTTGTACACGGTGGTCCATTTGCCAATATTGCTCATGGATGTAATTCAGTCTTGGCAACTACAACAGCCCTTCACTTGGCTGATTATACAGTTACTGAAGCTGGTTTTGGTGCAGACCTTGGTGCCGAGAAATTCCTTGATATCAAGACGCCAAACTTGCCAACATCTCCAGATGCAGTTGTCATTGTTGCAACCCTTCGTGCCCTTAAGATGAATGGTGGTGTGGCTAAGGATGCTCTTACAGAGGAAAATGTAGAAGCAGTTCGTGTCGGTTTTGCTAACTTGAAACGCCACGTTGAAAATATCCGTAAATTTGGAGTACCTGCGGTCGTAGCTATTAATGAATTTGTCTCTGATACAGAAGCAGAAATCGCAGCCTTGAAAGAACTTTGTGCCTCAATCGATGTACCAGTTGAGTTGGCAAGTGTCTGGGCTGATGGTGCAGAAGGTGGAGTGGCTCTTGCTGAAACAGTTGTCAAGACTATCGCTGAAAACCCATCTAACTATAGACGTTTGTATGACAATGGCCTTTCTGTCCAAGAAAAGATTGAAAAGATTGTTACTGAAATCTACCGTGGTAGCAAAGTGAACTTTGAGAAGAAAGCTCAAACACAAATCGCTCAAATTGTTCAAAACGGTTGGGACAAATTGCCAATCTGTATGGCAAAAACTCAATATAGTTTCTCAGACAATCCGAATGCACTTGGAGCACCTGAAAACTTTGAAATTACCATTCGTGAATTGGTACCCAAATTAGGTGCAGGCTTCATCGTTGCCTTAACTGGTGATGTCATGACAATGCCAGGCCTTCCAAAACGACCAGCAGCTCTTAACATGGATGTTGAAAGCGATGGAACTGTATTAGGCTTGTTCTAATAGTTTAATTGAATTCAAATGAGTTTGGAAATAATATCCAAGCTCATTTTTTATCTAGATATAAGGAGTTGCCTTCTACACGTAACCAGTCTAGGTAAAGATATTTTCCCTGAATTCTGATATAATAGAAATATTGACTTCAAGAGTAAGGAAGAGAAGATGAACGCATTATTAAATGGAATGAATGACCGTCAGGCTGAGGCGGTGCAAACGACAGAAGGTCCCTTGTTAATCATGGCAGGGGCTGGTTCTGGAAAGACCCGTGTTTTGACCCACCGTATCGCTTATCTGATTGATGAAAAGCTGGTCAATCCTTGGAATATCTTGGCTATTACCTTTACCAACAAGGCTGCACGTGAGATGAAAGAGCGTGCTTATAGCCTCAATCCAGTCACTCAGGGCTGTTTGATTGCGACCTTCCACTCCATGTGCGTTCGTATTTTGCGACGTGATGCAGATCATATTGGTTACAACCGCAATTTCACTATTGTAGATCCTGGTGAACAGCGAACCCTTATGAAACGCATTCTCAAGCAGTTGAACTTGGATCCTAAAAAATGGAATGAACGGAGCATCTTAGGAACTATTTCCAATGCTAAGAATGACCTGATTGATGATGTAGTCTATGCTGCCCAAGCTGGCGATATGTATACGCAAATCGTGGCCCAGTGTTATACAGCCTATCAGAAAGAGCTGCGTCAGTCGGAGTCGGTTGACTTTGATGATTTGATTATGCTGACCTTGCGTCTCTTTGATCAAAATCCTGATGTTTTGACTTACTATCAACAGAAATTCCAATACATCCACGTTGATGAGTACCAAGATACCAACCATGCACAGTACCAACTAGTCAAACTCTTGGCTTCCCGCTTTAAAAATATTTGTGTGGTTGGGGATGCGGACCAGTCTATCTACGGCTGGCGTGGTGCTGATATGCAGAATATTTTGGATTTTGAGAAAGATTATCCTCAAGCCAAGGTTGTTTTGTTGGAGGAGAATTACCGTTCCACTAAAACAATTCTCCAAGCGGCTAACGAGGTCATTAAAAATAATAAAAACCGCCGTCCTAAGAATCTCTGGACTCAAAATGCTGATGGGGAGCAAATCGTTTACTATCGTGCCAATGATGAACTAGATGAGGCTGTATTTGTAGCCAAAACCATCGATGAACTGGGTAGCAACCAAAACTTCCTTCACAAGGATTTTGCAGTTCTCTATCGTACAAATGCGCAGTCTCGTACCATTGAAGAAGCCCTGCTCAAGTCAAACATTCCTTATACCATGGTTGGTGGAACCAAGTTCTACAGCCGTAAGGAAATTCGTGATATGATCGCTTACCTCAACCTCATTGCTAACTTAAGTGACAATATTAGTTTTGAGCGTATTATCAACGAGCCTAAACGTGGAATTGGGCCAGGAACCGTTGAAAAAATCCGTGACTTTGCGAATATGCAAGACATGTCCATGCTAGATGCTTCAGCCAATATCATGTTATCTGGTATCAAGGGTAAAGCAGCCCAGTCTATCTGGGATTTTGCCAATATGATGCTAGATTTACGAGAGCAGCTAGATCAATTAAATATTACAGAGTTGGTTGAGGCTGTTCTAGAAAAAACAGGTTACGTCGATATTTTAAATGCTCAAGCGACTTTAGAAAGCAAGGCTAGGGTTGAAAATATTGAAGAGTTCCTTTCTGTGACGAA
>NZ_CAUQWY010000062.1:0-5621 GCF_963521865.1 uncultured Streptococcus sp. | reverse complement strand
CATCTATTTTATACCATAGCCTATATGATTGCGGTTGTGATCTATTTTGCTTTAATGAAAAAGAAAGGAGCAAAGAAATGAAAACTTTTCTTGCTAAAAAACGGACCATCTTCCTTGCGAGATTGTTCCTAGGTCAGTTGCCCTTGATTGTCTCTACTTATCTATTTCTATCTCGTCAGTTTTTAAATTTTTCCTTGGTTTTCCAATTTCTCTTAGTAGTTATTAACTTGGCTTCTATTTTGGTCACTGTTTACCTCACTAGAGAAATGAGGATAAGAAAGTTTGAAGATGATGATTTGGTTAATCCTAGAACCAATCAACTGATGTTCATTGGTTTGACAGGTTTTATGTCTATTATCTGTTTGTATAGAGGGATTACAGCAGGAGAATTCTATCAACAATTAATTGCCTACATTGGTGCTATTCTCTGCTTGCTTATCATGCTTCTGCTCATTTGGGGCTTGAAGTATTATAAAAAGTAGCTTTCTTTCCTCTTTTATCAGGATATTTGAGTAGAAGACTCTATTAAAAAGTTCGTGAAATAAATGAATGGAGGTATTTAATATGAAATACAGATTATTTCTTGTTATTTTCTTGAGCAGTATGTTGAATATTCTTTTAGGGACATTTTTACAAATCTCTAATGTATCGATTGGGTGGATTGTTCTCTACAGTGGATTGTTTGAAGCAGGAATTTTCCTTCTTGCTAATAAAGGGGTGGCGGTAAAAATCAAGGAAGTAGACATCCAAAACCGCTTTAAATTTATTTTTGGAAAAACCTTATGGTTTCAAATTCTTTTGCTCATCTTTTTAATGGTCAAACTTTATCTTGGTTTGGATGCGAAGCTGATTTTATTCTATGGACATATTTTCATTGTCTTTAATTCCTTAATGTATCTATTATCTAGTAGTCAGGTTAGCCTTAAAAAGAACAAACTGTTTTCTTAATCTTACAGCAGTAGAGCTTGTCAAGAGGAGGTCATCATGTATAAACACTTATTTTTCCTAGATTCAAAAACCTTAGACTGGTTGACACCCTATATTCTGGTCTTGGCTTCTGACACCATTGCTTTTAATGTTTTTGTGCTAACCTTTGTTTCTGTTGTGGTCTTTTATTTCCTGAATCCCATGCTAGCTTTCATAGTTATATTCTTAGGGGCTGGCTATGTGGTCGGATTTTGCTTACTAAAATGGTTTGTTTTGGAAAGACTAGAGTTAAAGGATGACTTGTAGGGAAGTCTGTTTGTTGAGGAGGATAGTTTTATGGTCATTTTCAATAAATGTCATGCCTTGTTTTTGGGATTTTTAGTATTTGCAATCGTTGGTGCAGCGGGTTATTCCATTAATCAAGGCGATTATTTTCAACACCAGTACACATTCATTGTTGTAAAGAGTCTCTTGCTTTTCCTTAGTTTTGGCTATGCGAAATGGTTTGATATGATTTCTTTGGGGATTTTAAGCAGGAAACAACTCTTGCTCTTCATTGGAATCTTTCTTCTCACTGTGCTGGTAAGTATTAGCTATCATGCTTTTTTCTCAGTTGTTTCTGGTGCTTCGGATCAACACCTTGAGGAAGCTAGTAAAGGACTTTCGCTTTCCTTTATTGTTAGTGCTACAGTTTTGGCACCTATCCAGGAGGAATTCATGTTTAGAGGGCTTCTTCAAGGTGCGGTTTTTGATAATTCTTGGCTGGGGCTTGTGCTGACATCCTCTCTCTTTTCTTTCATGCATGAACCTTATGATATTCCTTCGTTTTGCTATTATCTTTTCGGGGGCTTGTTTCTGGGCTTTGCTTATAAAAAGAGCCAAAACCTATGGGTTTCTACTCTAGTCCACATGTTTTACAACAGTTTGCCACTTTTAACTTATATTCAATGAAAATCAAAGAGCAAACTAGGAAGCTAGCTGCAGGTTGCTCAAAACAGTGTTTTGAGGTTGTGGATAGAACTGACGAAGTCAGCTCAAAACAATGTTTTGAGGTTGTAGATAAGACTGACGAAGTCAGTCACATACCTATGGCAAGGCGATGTTGACGTGGTTTGAAGAGATTTTCGAAGAGTATAAAATGGTTTGTTTTGGAAAGATTAGAGCTCAAGGATGACTTGTAGGGAAGTTTGTTTGGTGAGGAGGATAATTTTATGGAGTTTTTTGATAAATTTCATGCCTTTTGTTTTGGATTTTTAGTACTAATAATCGTCATTACAGTTCCTTATACGATTAACCATGGGGATTTTTTTTCAAAATGAATCTGCATTGATTATTGTAAGTCTTCTAGTAACCTCGCTGAGTGTTGCTTATGCTAGAAAGTTTGAAATGATTTCTTTTGGGATGTTAAGCAAGAAACAACTTTTGCTTTTTATTGCAATCTTTCTTCTAAGCGTTCTTGAGACGCTGGTTTATATTCATTTCTTTGCTATTTCTTCTGGCGCAGGAGTTCAACACTTGACGGAAGTCAGCAGAGGAATTTCCCTTTCTTTGATTTTGACTTCCTCAGTTTTTGGACCCATCCAGGAGGAACTTATTTTCAGAGGACTTCTTCAAGGTGCGGTTTTTGACAATTCTTGGTTAGGGCTTGTGCTAACTTCCTCTCTCTTTTCTTTCATGCATGGACCTTCTAATGTCCCTTCGTTTATTTTTTATCTACTTGGGGGCTTGTTACTGGGATTTGCTTATAAAAAGAGCCAAAACCTATGGGTTTCTACTCTAGTTCACATGTTTTACAATGCTTGGCCACTCTTATATTATTTATAAAAATCATGAAAGGTAAGCAGAAGACGGTGCTTGCCTTTTTCTTTCTATAATGATACCCAAGCCAATCCAGAGGCTTTTCTTTGAGAATCGGGTGTGGAGCGGTTGACGAATAGGCCAAAAACTAGTAGAATAGTAAGGAAACTTTATACGGAGGAAAGAAATGGATTTGGGTGATAATGAGCTAACACTGACTCCCATACCTGGGAAAAGTGGTAAGGCTTATATGGGTAGCTATCCTGATGGGAAGCGTATCTTTGTAAAAATGAACACCTCTCCAATCCTACCTGGTCTAGCTAGAGAACAAATTGCTCCACAATTATTATGGAGTCGTCGTTTGGCAGATGGGCGTGATATGTGTGCTCAAGAATGGTTGACAGGCAAGATATTGACCCCCTATGATATGAATCGTAAACAAATCGTCAATATTTTAACCCGTCTGCATCGCTCACGTCCGTTGATGACACAGTTGAGTCGGTTGGGCTATGCCATGGAAACACCTGTAGATTTACTGCAGTCTTGGCAGGAAACGGCTCCAGATGCTTTGCGTAAAAATCATTTTATCAGTGAAGTGATGGCTGATTTACGTCAGACTATTCCAGGATTTAGAGAGGACTATGCGACCATTGTCCATGGAGATGTACGACATAGTAATTGGATTGAGACAGACAGTGGCTTGATTTATTTGGTGGATTGGGATTCGGTTCGCTTGACCGACCGCATGTTTGATGTGGCCCATATGCTCTGCCATTATATTCCAGAAAATCAGTGGAAGGAATGGTTGACCTACTACGGTTACAAGTATAATCAAACGGTATTAAATAAATTGTATTGGTACGGTCAATTGTCTTATTTGAGCCAGATTTCCAAGTATTATATGAACCAAGATTTAGAAAATGTCAATCGGGAGATTCATGGCTTGCGTCACTTCCGAGACAAGTATGGAAAGAGAAGATGAGAGTTAGAAATCGTAAAGGGGCAACAGAATTACTAGAGGCAAATCCCCAGTATGTGGTCCTCAATCCCTTGGAAGCCAAGGGAAAATGGCGGGACTTGTTTGGCAATGACAACCCCATTCATGTGGAAGTTGGAAGTGGAAAGGGTGCCTTTGTTTCAGGTATGGCCAAACAAAACCCTGACATCAACTATATCGGGATTGATATTCAAAAGTCTGTTTTGAGTTACGCTTTGGACAAGGTTCTTGAAGTTGGAGTGCCTAATATCAAGCTCTTGTGGGTAGATGGTTCTGATTTGACTGACTACTTTGAAGACGGTGAGATTGATCGTTTGTATCTGAACTTTTCAGATCCATGGCCTAAAAAACGCCATGAAAAGCGTCGTTTGACCTACAAGACCTTCTTGGATACCTTCAAGCGTATCTTGCCTGAAAATGGAGAAATTCATTTCAAGACAGATAACCGTGGCTTGTTTGAGTACAGCCTAGTGAGCTTTTCTCAATATGGCATGAAACTAAATGGTGTCTGGCTAGACTTACATGCCAGTGATTTTGAAGGCAATGTCATGACAGAATACGAACAAAAATTCTCCAACAAGGGGCAAGTTATCTATCGAGTTGAGGCAGAATTTTAAGAAATAGCCTGAAATCAGGCTGTATAAGTGCTTTTGCTTTACATAAGGTGGCAAACGTGCTATACTAAGAGTAAGAATATGAGAAAGTGAGGCGGGGAAATATCTTCGCCTCTTGCTTATGAGGAGGTGGACGCAATCGCAACAATCGTAGAATTAGTCAGAGAAGTTGTAGAACCTGTCATCCAAGCACCTTTCGAACTCGTGGATATCGAGTATGGAAAGATTGGCAGTGACATGATTCTCAGTATTTTTGTAGATAAACCTGAAGGAATTACCTTGAACGACACGGCAGACTTGACAGAAATGATCAGTCCTGTCCTAGACACCATCAAGCCAGATCCCTTCCCAGAACAATATTTCCTAGAAATCACCAGTCCAGGCTTGGAACGTCCTTTGAAAACCAAGGATGCCGTTGCTGGAGCGGTTGGGAAATACATCCATGTCGGGCTCTACCAAGCCATCGATAAGCAAAAGGTCTTTGAAGGAACCTTGCTAGCCTTTGAAGAGGATGAGTTGACCATGGAATATATGGACAAGACGCGTAAGAAAACTGTCCAAATTCCATACAGTTTGGTATCAAAAGCACGTTTAGCAGTTAAATTATAGAAAAAGAAAGGATAGCTTTTGAGAATTCAAAAGTGAAGAAAACATGAGTAAAGAAATGCTAGAGGCCTTCCGCATTTTGGAAGAAGACAAGGGAATCAAAAAAGAAGACATCATCGACGCAGTAGTAGAGTCGCTTCGTTCCGCTTATCGCAGACGCTATGGTCAATCAGACAGCGTAGCTATTGACTTCAACGAAAAAACAGGTGACTTTACAGTTTATACTGTCCGTGAAGTGGTTGATGAAGTATTTGATAGCCGTTTGGAAATCAGCTTGAAAGATGCTCTTGCCATCAATTCAGCCTATGAACTTGGTGATAAAATCAAGTTTGAAGAAGCACCTGCTGAGTTTGGTCGTGTAGCAGCTCAATCTGCCAAACAAACCATCATGGAAAAAATGCGCAAGCAAACACGTGCCATTACCTACAATACTTATAAAGAACATGAACAAGAAATCATGTCTGGTACAGTAGAACGCTTTGACAACCGCTTCATCTATGTCAACCTCGGCAGTATCGAAGCCCAATTGTCAAAACAAGACCAAATCCCTGGAGAAGTTTTTGCTTCTCATGATCGTATCGAAGTCTATGTCTACAAGGTTGAAGACAACCCTCGCGGTGTGAATGTCTTTGTTAGCCGTAGCCACCCAGAAATGATCAAACGCTTGATGGAGCAAGAAA
>NZ_CAUQWY010000061.1:0-5646 GCF_963521865.1 uncultured Streptococcus sp. | reverse complement strand
CGTCAGTCTTATCTACAACCTCAAAGCAGTGCTTTGAGCAACCTGCGGCTAGTTTGCTCTTTGATTTTCATTGAGTATAAGCACAAGAAAACTCAGACCGAATTCGTCTGAGTTTTTTATAATCTTAATTTTTCGAGATAACGCTGGGCTGTCTCTAGGTTAAAGGTTTTATCTGCGATGAGGCGCTCGACTAGGGGAGCTACCTCGGATTCGCTAGCACCTGCGAGAAGTGCCAAGGATTTGGCCTGTAATTTCATGTGGCCTTGCTGAATCCCTGTGCTCACCAAGGCTTTGAGGGCCGCAAAGTTTTGGGCAAGCCCGATAGAGACAATGATCTGGGCTAATTCTTTAGCAGATGGATTTCCCAGTAGTTCATGACTGAGAGCTACACGAGGGTTGAGGCCGATAGAGCCACCCTTGGTCGCTACAGGCATGGGCAGGGTCATCTCACCGACCAATTCTTCTCTTTCAAGGTCCAGTGTCCATTGACTAAGACCTCGATAGCGTCCATCTAGGCTGGCAAAGGCATGAGCACCAGCTTCGATGGCACGCCAGTCATTACCAGTGGCAATCAAAATCGCATCAATACCGTTAAAAATCCCTTTATTGTGGGTCGCTGCTCGATAAGAATCAGCCTGCGCAAACTGACTAGCCAAGGCTATCTTCTCTGCAATTTCTCGTCCTTGATCCTTTTGGCGACTCAAGTAGCGAAAGGCGATGCGGCAACTTGCCGTCACTAGAGAATCGGTCGCGTAGTTTGATAGAATCCCCATGAGACTCTGTCCCTGACTGAGTTCTTCTAAGACTGGTTTCAAGGCCTCCAGCATGGTGTTGAGCATATTGGCACCCATGGCTTCCTGGGTATCGACATGGAGATAAACAACGAGAAAGTCTGTTTCGCCTTTAATCTGTTCTACATGTAAATCACGCGCCCCACCTCCACGTTTGACGATAGAAGGATAGGCTTGATTAGCAAGTTCCAAGAGCTCTGCCTTCTTGCTGGCAATCTTCTCTTGCGCTTGTTCAGGATTAGCAACTTGATAAAGGGCTACCTGCCCAATCATCTGACGCTCATGGACTTGTGCAGTAAAGCCACCTGCACGCTTGATGATTTTGCTGGCATAGCTGGCCGCAGCAACCACGGACGGTTCTTCTGTCACATAGGGAACTGTGTATTCCTGACCGTTGACAAGAACCTCTGGAACCAGCGAATAAGGCAGAGAAAAAGTTCCCACTACATTCTCACTCAGCTGGTCTGCCACAGTCACGCTAATCTGTTCATCCTGCTCCAGACTGGTTTGTTTTTCAGGACTAAGGAGCGCCTGAGCTTTTAACAGCTCGAGGCGCTCATGGTATGATTTTTTAGAAAATCCATTCCAACTTATCTTCATTATTTTTCAACCTTGCTATAACGGCGTTGATGATCAACAATTTCAACCAAGGCATAGTCTTGATTTTCAAAATCTGCAAACTGGGCAGAGTTTGTTTCATCCAAGTCCACTTCCTCAAAGAAGATCTTTTCATAGTCGACGACAGATAGGACAGTACGTTGGTTGAGCTTGTTCAAGCGGTCTTTATCTAGATAAGCTTCATAACCTTCAACCAATTCACCACTGAAGAACTCAGCCACAGCCCCACTTCCGTAACTATAAAGAGCAATTTTATCCCCAGCCTTCAAGCTATCTGTATTTTCCAAGAGAGACAAAAGTCCAAGAAAGAGAGAACCTGTATAGATATTCCCTACCTTTTGACTGTAGAGAATAGACTGGTCAAAATGCTTTTGCAAGAGGTCTTTTTTCTCTTGAGGTAGGCTCTTATCCATAATTTTTTTCAAGCCTTTTAGCGCTAATTTAGGATAAGGTAAGTGGAAGCAAACCGCCGCGAAATCATCCAAAGTAAGCTGGTAGCGTTTTTGATATTCAAGCCAAGTCGTTTTCAAACTATCCAAGTATTGTTGGGTAGAATAAACACCATTTACATAAGGGGTTGTTGAGTAATTTGGACGCCAAAAGTCCATGATGTCACGAGTCTGAGCGATATTGTCATTATTAAAGGCCATAATGCGTGGATTTTGAGTAATCAACATAGCCACACTTCCAGCTCCCTGAGTTGGTTCTCCTGGAGTTTCAATACCGTATTTGGCAATATCACTGGCAATGACCAAGACCTTGGACTCTGGCGAATTTTCCACATGCAATTTGGCATAATGGAGGGCAGCTGTCGCCCCATAGCAGGCTTCTTTAATTTCGAAACTACGAGCAAAAGGCTGGATGCCCAGCAAACCATGCACAAAGACGGCCGCAGCCTTGCTTTGGTCAATTCCTGACTCAGTAGCTACAATGACCATGTCAATTTCTGCTCTTTCTTGCTCAGTTAAAATAGAGTCACTAGCACTGGCCGCCAAGGTCACGATATCCTCAGTTAGGGAGGCAATACTCAATTCCTTGAGCAAGAGTCCTTTACTTAATTTTTCAGGGTCAATTCCCCTCGCTTCTGCTAAGTCTTGTAATTTCAAGACATATTGACTGGTCGCAAAACCAATCTTATCAATACCGATTGTCATATTTACCTCTGTTTTATCATTCATGTAAAAAATCGTTCATTACTATTTTATCACAAATGGCAGTAAAAGAGAGAAAAAAGACTTGATTCACCAAATCAAGTCCCTTATTAGTCTAACTATTTTGCTGTTTTCTTAAGTAGGAATAAAGTCTGAGAATCACTGTTCCACTAGCCATTCCAATAGAAATCACCAAAGCCAACATAACAACCAAGGTAGCACTGGCAATGGCATGACTATAATCCCCTGTCACAAAAAAGGCAGTTGTCCGATAAGAAAGATAACCTGGAACCAGAGGTGCCAAGATAGCCAAGATAAAGACCACAGCAGGTGTCTTATAAAGAATACTTAAAATCTGGCTGATACAAGAACCGATAATAGCTGCAATAAAAGTAGCCACAATAACATTGGTCGGTTCCTTGAGCAAGAGATAAATTAGCCAGACAGCCATGCCCAAAATCCCCCCAGGTAAGAGCATGGAGCGTTGCACATTGAGTACGATTAAAAAAGTGATAATGGCAAGAAGACTTGCTACTGCTTGTAATAAAAAGGTTGTTAGTGTCATATTAGTTCATCAATACCAAGGCAACAGAAGTTCCTGCCCCTAAAGCAAGGGTAATGAGCAGGGATTCAAACATCTTACTCATACCAGAGTTTATGTGGTTGGTCATAATATCCCGAACCGCATTGGTCAAGGCAATTCCTGGTACAAAAGGCATGACCGCACCAGCTATAATCAAATCTGCCGTTGAAGGAAAACCTGTGTAGCGAGCCCAAAACTGGGCTATCATTCCAAAGACAAAGGCTCCAGCAAAGGCTGTCACAAAAGGAATTCGGATAAACTTCTCCACATAGAGGGAAAAAGCAAAACCAAATAAGGTAGCCACTCCTGCCCCAAGTGCGTCATAGATATTTCCGCTAAACATAACCGAAAAGAAAGGAGCACTAAAGGTCGCAGCCAAAGTCACCTGCAACTTGGTATAGGGAAGGGGTTGAGCTTGCAAGACCGTCAATTGCTTGAAGGCTGCCTCTAAATCAATCTGCCCCTCAACCAGCTGACGAGAAATCTGATTCACATCGCAGACTTTTTCGATGTTATAAGAAGAGGAGGTCACACGCTTCATACGCGAAATATTGGTATTTTCAATCGAGAAAAAGATAGCGGCAGGCATGGCAAGAACATTGCAATCCACAATCCCCTGCGAATGCGCAATACGAATCATAGTATCTTCTACGCGATGAATCTCTGAACCACTTTTGAGAAGAATGGTTCCTGCTAGCATAATCACATCAATGACGGCATTTAATTCTTTTGACTCTTCCATGCTTGCCTCCTTTTATCAACTCCCTCTATTCTATCACAAATCTGGAGTCAAAAAAAATCTTTGCCATGAAATCATGACAAAGATTCGTTTAATCACGAGAATTTTCGTGGTTGCCTTCACTACTTGATTGAGTAGTAGCAGGTGCATTCCCTCGTTGATTTCCTTGTTGGTTCCCCTGACTTGGTGTTGTAGTAGAACCTTGGTTTCCACGTTGGACTGGTGCTGATGATGACGTTGACGGCAGTGTTTTTGGCTTATAAATTGAAATCTTGACACGCGTCTTCGTCAAATCAACCTTTTCACCTGCTTTTGGACTCTGTTCAACGACTGTACCTTCAGCAGTTCCAGCGGGAGCTGTCGACACTTCTACCACTTCAATATTGGCTTCTTTAATACCGACAATTTGAACGAGATTGTTTTTAGTAAATTCAAGACTAGATCCTGTATAACTTGGCATGGCAATGCTGGTTACTTTCTTAGCAACGGTTAAGGTAATCGTTGATGCCTTGCTCAAATCATAGGTTGTCCCAGCAGCTGGACTCTGTCTGAGAACAGTTCCTGCTTCGCTCTCACTTGATTCTTCTTCCTCGATCTTGATAAGATTTTCAGGAACCTTCTTCTGCTTGAGTTCTGCGATAACATCTGTTGATTTACGGCCGATATAATTGCTCAATTGGAAAGATTGCTTGCCTGATGAGACAACCAAATTGATTTTCGTTCCTTCTTTTCGACCAGTTCCAGCGCCAGGATCTGTACGGATAATCCTCCCCTCTTCCACCTTTTCACTAGCCTCTGTCTTCTCCTCGCCAATCTCAAAATTGGCTTTCTTGAGGGTTTCCTTGGCCTCCGCAACTGTCTGACCTGCCACATCTGGAATGGCAATGGTTGCAGGAGTTCTGGATAAGATCCAAATAAGAGAAGCTGCCACCAATACAATGCTGGCCAACAAAATCATATAGCGAACTCTAAATTTCCGTTTCTTAACAGGCTTGGTTACGTAATTGTCTTCTGAAACCTGCTGACTCGGCTTGGCAGCCTGTGGCTTCGGACTTTGTGTTTGCACCTTAGGAATTGAGGTCAAGGTGCTCTGAGATACTTTTGGTAGAGTCTTGGTGTCCGCCTTAGTCGCATCGTCAAAGACCAGCTTTGGTTCATTACGACGATTATAAGACAAACTACTAGACAAGTCCACATACATTTCAGCTACTGATTTGTAGCGATCTGTCAATTTCTTGGCAGTTGCCTTGATAACAACATTTTCCAAAGCCTGAGGCACAGATGGATTTTCTGCTATAACCGATGGCAGTGGTTTCTGGAAATGCTGGAGGGCGATGGTCACCGCGCTATCCCCGTCATAAGGGATATGACCTGTCAGCATTTCATAGAAGATAATCCCCATGGCATAGATATCACTTTGTACAGTCGCCTTCGAACCACGCGCCTGCTCTGGTGACAAGTAATGAACCGAACCCAGCATCGAGTTAGTCTGAGTCAGACTCGTCTCAGCAAAGGCTACTGCAATACCAAAGTCTGTAACCTTGGCAGTCCCATCTGGTGTCAAAAGGATGTTTTGAGGTTTCAAGTCCCTGTGAACAATCCCTCTGGTATGGGCCAAACGCATGGCTAGGAGGATTTGTCCCATAATGCGGACGGCTTCTTCATTAGAGAGAGGATAGTGTTCCTTGATATAGCGTTTGAGGTCTAGCCCAGCAACATACTCCATTGCAAGATACTGTTGACCGTCTTCCTCACCAATATCTG